>JBGSUY010000630.1:0-2206 GCA_041753195.1 Chromatiaceae bacterium | reverse complement strand
CCGATCTCCGCCACCTGACCGATGCGCAGCACCCCGCCGGCCTGTATGAGGAAGGGCCGCCACCAGGGGACCGGGGCCCCTTCGAGCTCGGCCGTCATCTGCGCCCCCGTGAGACAGACCCAGGCATCGGTGCGCAGGCGCAGGGTCGGGCCCGTGACCGTGAGCTCCAGACCCGCCGCCCCTAGGTCGTTGCCCAGGAGGCGGTTGCCGAGCCGGAAGGCCAGGTCGTCCATGGGACCCGAGGGCGGAACCCCCACGTCCCAATAGCCCAGACGCCCGGGCCAGTCCTGCACCGTGGTCTGGGTGCCGGCGGCCAGGACATCTAGGGCGACGGATCTATAGGTGAAGCCCTCCAGGTAGCGGGTGCTGTGGGCTGCGGCCCCAAAGACCGGGACCGCGACCACCTGGCGCAGATAGACCAGGTTGGTCTCGATTCCGGCCAGCTCGGTCTCCCGAAGGGCCTCGCCCAGGGCCGCCAATGCGCCAGGGCGGTCCTCCGCCTGGACTATGACCTTGGCGAGCATGGGGTCGTAGTGGGGTGGGATCTCGCTCCCCGCCTCCACCCAGGTGTCGCAGCGCACGCCCTGGGGCCAGCGGACCCGGGTGAGGAGCCCGGCGCTCGGCTGGAAGCCCTTGCCCGGGTCCTCAGCGTAGATTCGGGCCTGGATGGCGTGGCCCCGGCTAACCAGGGCCAGGGAGTCCAGATCCGGGAGGTCTCCCGCCTGGCCCTTTGCCCCCAGGCGCACCATCCACTCCACCAGGTCGATGCCGGTCACGGCCTCCGTCACCCCGTGCTCCACCTGGAGCCGGGTATTGACCTCCAGGAAGTAGAAGTCCCCCGTGTCCGGGTCATAGATGTACTCGACGGTGCCGGCGGAGCGGTAGGCGACAGCGGCACCCAGCCGGCGGGCGGACTCCAAGAGCTCCGCGCGGACCTCTGGGGACAGGTTGGGGGCCGGGGTCTCCTCGATGACCTTCTGGTTGCGCCGCTGGAGCGAGCAGTCCCGCTCCCCCAGGGCGATGACCTTGCCCTCCCCGTCCCCGAAGATCTGCACCTCGACATGCCGGGCCCGCTCGATCGCGCTCTCCAGGAAGACCCCCGAATTGGCGAAGTTGTTGCGTCCGAGCCGCTGGACGGACTCGAAGGCGGCCGTGAGGGTCTCCGGATCCCGGCAGAGCTGCATCCCAATGCCCCCACCCCCGGCGGTGCTCTTCAGCATCACCGGATAACCGATGCGGGCCGCCTCCCGGCGGGCCTCCTCGGCGTCGGCCAAAAGACTGGAGCCCGGCAGCAAGGGCAGCCCGCTCTGCCATGCCAGCTCCCGGGCCCGATGCTTGAGCCCGAAGTCCCGCATCTGGGCGGGGGTGGGGCCCAGGAACACCAGGCCCCGCTCCTCGCAGGCCTCGGCGAAAGCGGCGTTCTCGGACAGGAACCCGTAGCCCGGATGGATGGCCTCGGCGCCGCTCTGCTCGGCGGCATGGAGCACCCGCTCCAGGTCCAGGTAGGAGGCGCTGGCCGGCGCCGGGCCGATGCAATGGGCCTCGTCCGCCTGGCGCACGTGCAGCGCATGGGCATCCGCCTCGGAGTAGACGGCCACCGAGCCCACCCCCATCGATTTGAGGGTACGGATGATGCGGCAGGCGATGGCGCCGCGGTTGGCGATCAGGACCTTCTGGAACATGGCACCTGAGGCTCCTGGGTCGCGGGTCGTCCCGCGGTTGATCGATTCCTCCGGGGTCGTCCCCAGGGTAGGTCAGGAGAGAGGAGAATTGGTCCGCGAATGAACGCGAATAAACGCGAATAAAGAGAATGAGTTGGACTCATTCGTCGGCCTTGACCAGTCCTAGCCCGCGAAGGCTGTCTTTGGCAGAGAGAGATGCAGAGCCCGGGCAGTCGCAGATCCGAAGGCTGGGGACCCCCGCGTGCAATCAGGGTTTAACAGCATTCCTCTTCTTCATTCGCGTTCATTCGCGTTCATTTCCCCATCTCTTTTCCTCACTCCCAGATCAGCATCCGCACCGGTGTGGGGTTGTAAGCGTTGCAGGGGTTGTTGAGCTGGGGGCAGTTGGAGACCAGGACGATGAGGTCCATCTCGGCCCGCAGCTCTACGTATTTGCCCGCCTCCGAGATCCCATCCTCGAAGGTCAGGCGCCCCTCGGGGGTCACCGGCACGTTCATGAAGAAGTTGATGTTGCTGGTGAGGTC
>JBGSUY010000629.1:0-4438 GCA_041753195.1 Chromatiaceae bacterium | reverse complement strand
GGAGAAAGTGCGGCTGGTGCATGGGCGGCTCCGGGGCTGGGTGCGTGCCCTCAGGATGCGCCCCGCGGTGGCTCAAAGCGCGAGCCCGCCACCTAACCGATTGATTCCTTACCTATGTGCAGTTGCTACATAATGCCGGAGAATCGGGATTCCGACCGGCTATTGGGCATGCTCAAGCCGGCCGACCCCGGCGCCTGGACCCTGCACCCCGTCTCAAGACGCGTCAATAGCCCGCGCAACGACGGACCGGAGTTGTTAGAGTCGATGGACACCAGCCAGTCCTGATCCTGCGAGCAGAGGTTATCCCTACCGGGGACGCGGCCGGATCAGACCCGGCCTCGGACACCCTGGACGCGGCCATTCGCCGCCCGATCGAGTCCGCCCTGTCCCGCTGCCTGGGTCGCATCGAGGGGCACTTCCGTGTCGCCCAGCTGCTGGGGGTCAATCCCCACACCCTGAGGGCGCGGATGCGCAAGCTCGGTATCGACTGGTCCAGCTTCCGGGTCCATCAGCGGGCCGGGGATGCCCATCGATAGACCCCGTTAGGGGTCACCAGGGGCCAATGCCCCGGGAGCGGGCGCCAAGGATTAGGACTGCCGACCCTGGGTCCGTAGGTGCTGCTAGACGCTGAAGGCGATGCCCCCCGGGGCGACCGATGTCTCCGGGCCCAGCACGGCGAGGATCTGGACCGTGGAGACGAGCGTGGCTGACATGGGGGATACGGCTCCTGGATCGGATCTCGGCGCGGGCCCGGCGCCTGTCGAGCCTGGGACCGCTGATTTAGGGCCGAGGGGGCGAGGGCTGCCCAGGGTCCCGGGGCAACCCCGGGAGATCCGGTCCATCCGACCCCTGTACCTTGTCTGCCCCGGGCCAGGGGGCGAAGCCCTGGGTGCAGTGGCAGCGTCCGAGGTTCCCAAACCTGGCCAGACGCTCCGCCTCACAGGCCGAGCTGGAGGGGTAGGGCCCGATGGTACTCGGTTGCTCCCCGCGCTCCACCAGCTCCGCGGGCGGATGGATGTGGCAGGAGGAGGTCAGCCCCGCGGCCTCCAAGGGGCCGGCCCCCGCCAGTGAAAGGGCGCCCAGCAGGGCCAACCCGATTCGGCTCGGGGGCTGGGGGCAGGGGCTATTGGGGTCCCACATCGGTTTCGTAGGGGTCGATGGCGGATCCGTCGATCCGGTAGCCGGCATCCGCCAGCTCGCTGCTGGTGGGTGTGACCTTCAAGGTGCCGGTGACCCAGACGGTGTCGAACATCTCACCCTCGAAGGCCAGCTCGGGGGGCAGATTCACATAGACCGTCTGATTCAACGGCGGCGGCGGCACATGGATGCAGGCGCCATAGTAAGGCACCAACAAGAACTCGCCGATCCGGCTCGCCTCCATGTTCAGGGGCACCACGAAGCCGGGGATGCGCACCCGCTTCCCGTCCAGCTCGGGTACCACCGGGGCCTCCGCCCACAGGGCCTTGAGCTTCTCCATCAGCTCCTGGGCACGGGGGTCCTCGTCCGTCAGTTCGTCCAGGTTGTACTGATCCAACAGTGTCTCGGGCTGCCAGTCCGCCGGGATCAGGGCGTCCCAGTCGATCTCCTGGATGCCCTCCTGCGCCACCCCGACAGTGCCCTCACCCTCGACCTTCCCGTGGTCGCACCCGATCAGGACAAGCCCGAGCAGCGCAATAGCCAATGAGCTTACAAAACGCATGGAGGGGCTCCGTGAATGGATCCTCGGATGATGTCGCCGGTGAGGTTGCGAGCCACAGGCAGGCGCAGCGCCCGGCCGCGATCCTGAGCCGCTCATTTTAGCGGGACGAAGGAGACCACCGGATTGCCCGGGGTCAACACCGCCTCCCCCGAGACCCCCGCCAATTCATAGTGCACGTGGGCCCGGGCCAGCGCCGGGAAGCCGATGAAGAGCCCGAGGGCGGCGGACGCCAGGGACCCCGGCTGGTCGCAGTGAAATAGATAGCGGGCGCCCAGCTCCCCAGGGGCCTTACCCTTGGGGGCCGGGTCGGCGTCGGTCGTCGCCTCCTCCAGCCGGCAACTCGCCTGGGTATTGAAGCGCACCAGACCGTCGCCGGTCTTCAGATTCTCCGCCGCCAGGGCCAGGGTCTCCCGCTGTTCCGCCGTGCGCGGGCTGTGCTCGAACCCCACCAGACCGGCGGCCGGTCCCCGCAGATCCACCCGAACCTGGGGCCCATCGGCCTTGATGTCGATCCTCGCCGTGTCCTGACCGGCCGCCGAACAAGATTCGGGGGTACTCAGGCCGAAAAGGGCAACCAAGCCGATAGCGATCAGGGCAGAACAAGGGTCGCCGCTGGACTCCCGCCGTTGGTGGACTCCGACCGGACTGAAGCTCCCGTTAGTTGTGGGGCGGGCGGTGGCGCCTTGGCGGTCAGGTCGACTGTTTGGTTCGGATCGGGAAGGCGGTGATAGACTTACTGTCTTTCGCAGAGGGCCCCCGGGGACACGCCTATCCGTGGCCCGGCGCCTTGGTTCTACCCGGATCGCTCGTGGTCGCTCTGGCCTTGAGTGGAAACGCTTCATTCGGAGGTTCGATCAGTGGCCGGTCACAGTAAATGGGCCAACATTAAGCACCGCAAGGCCGCCCAGGACAAGCAGCGAGGCAAGACCTGGACCAAGCTCATCCGCGAGGTCACGGTGGCTGCCCGCGCCGGTGGTGGGGACCCGGGGTCAAACCCGCGCCTGCGGCTGGCCTTGGACAAGGCCTTCGGCGCCAACATGCCGCGTGACACGGTGGACCGGGCGATCAAGCGCGGCGCGGGCGCCACCGAGGGGGACGACTACGAGGAGATCCGCTACGAGGGTTATGGCCCCGGCGGGGTGGCGGTCATGGTGGACTGCATGACCGACAACCGCAATCGCACCGCGTCCGATGTACGCCATGCCTTCACCAAATACGGCGGCAATCTGGGTACGGACGGTTCCGTTGCCTATCTCTTCACCAAGCAGGGGATCGTCAGCTTTCAGCCAGGGACGGACGAGGACAGGCTGATGGAGGCGGCCCTGGAGGCCGGCGCGGAGGACGTGGTGGTGAACGACGACGGCTCCCTGGACGTGATCACGACGCCGGACGCGTTCGGCTCGGTGCGGGAGTCCCTGACCGCCGCCGGCTTCGACACACAAATGGGTGAGGTGACCTTCAACGCCTCCACCAGCGCCGAGCTGGATCAGGAGACCGCCCTGCGCCTGCTCAAGATGGTGGATGCCCTGGAGGACCTGGACGATGTCCAGGACGTCTACCATAACGCAGATATCTCCGAAGAGATCATGGCGGCACTGGAAGTCTAGGGGACAAGGCAGCGTGTCCCTCTCTCCGACCGCGTACCAGGGCCTTCGGCATCGCATCCTGGGCATCGACCCGGGCTCTCGCATCACGGGTTTCGGGGTCATCGACACCGACGGCCAGCGCAGTCTGCGCATCGCGAGCGGCTGCATCCGGGTGGGGCAGGAGCCCTGGCCCGAGCGTCTCGGCACCATCTACGACCGGGTGGCGGCCCTGGTGGGGGAACACCGCCCCCACGAGATGGCGGTGGAGCAGCTCATCTTTGCCCGGGACCCGACGGCGGCACTGAAGATCGGCCAGGCCCGGGGTGCCGTGCTGTGCGCGGCCCTGAAGGGCGGGGTCCAGGTCCATGAGTACAGCCCCAAGACGGTGAAGCTCGCCGTGGTGGGCACCGGCGGGGCGGACAAGACCCAGGTCCAGCACATGGTGCGTATCCTTCTTGCCCTGCCCGATGAGCCCGCGGAGGACGAGGCCGACGCCTTGGCCATCGCGCTCTGTCACGCCCATTCCATGGGCATCCCGGCGCGCAAGCGGGCGGCGGCCTCCTGGCGGGATTGGAGGCCATGAGCATGCAAGTTGGCGGTAGGTCGGGCTTCAGCCCGACCAGGACACTGGGCGGGATCCGCGGTAGCCGAGTCGGACTGAAGTCCGACCTACCGTCCGACCTACAGCCGGCTTGGCAGGGGGGGTCGTGATCGGCCGGTTGCGGGGGGAGATCCTGGTCAAGCGTCCGCCCCACCTGCTGATCGAGGTGGCGGGGGTCGGATATGAGCTGGAGGCCCCCATGTCCACCTTCTACGAGCTTCCTGCCGTGGGGGCCACGGTGACCCTGGTCACCCACCTGGCGGTGCGTGAAGACGCCCATGTGCTCTACGGCTTCGCCCGGGAGCGGGACCGGGATCTGTTCCGGGCCCTGCTCAAGGTGAGCGGGGTGGGGGCCAAGATGGGGCTGGCCATCCTCTCGGGGATGGACGCGGAGCGCTTCGTCCGCTGCGTGGAGCAGGAGGATGTCCAGGCCCTGACGCGCCTGCCGGGCATAGGCACCAAGACCGCCCAGCGGCTCGTCGTGGAGTTGCAGGGCAAGCTCGATTACATCGACGCCACCGGTTCTGACCTCGGTGCGTTGGACATGGAGTC
>JBGSUY010000628.1:0-3428 GCA_041753195.1 Chromatiaceae bacterium | reverse complement strand
GGAGAAAGTGCGGCTGGTGCATGGGCGGCTCCGGGGCTGGGTGCGTGCCCTCAGGATGCGCCCCGCGGTGGCTCAAAGCGCGAGCCCGCCACCTAACCGATTGATTCCTTACCTATGTGCAGTTGCTACATAATGCCGGAGGTTTCCCGCGATGCGCCCCTCGTGACGCTGATGGCGCCTGCACGCGTGCTCCGCACCGTGGGTCGCTTGGGGACACCCCCGTGCAGTCGCCGGCTCCTCGCTGGCGAGGCCCTTCGGCTCCTTGCTGCCTCAATCTGGGAAACAGGGGAGGGCGGGGATTATTCCCGGCGGCGGAGGAGATTTTTTCGGTGCCTCACCTCGGGCCTCGCCCAAGGGGGCGAGGGAGACGAGGAGCGCGCTTGGCGCGACTTTCGGGTAGGTGCCGGGATGAGCGAGGGCGACGACAAGGCGCCTGGCTCCGGGGGCGCGGATCAGCCCCTGCGGTTGACGAAGTCCTTGAGGCGGCGGCGGTGGCGGACCTGGCGCTCGGTGAGCTGGTTGCGGCGGCCCTGGAAGGGGTTGGTGCCGCTCTTGAGCTCGATCCGCAGAGGGGTGCCGGAGAGCTTGAGCTCGGTACGGAAGCGGTTGATGAGATAGCGCCGGTAGGGCTCCGGCAGCCGCTCGGTCTGGTTGCCGTGGATCACGATGATGGGGGGATTGCGGCCACCCTGGTGGGCATAACGCAGCTTGATGCGCCGCCCCTGGACCAGGGGCGGCTGGTGCTCGGTCACGGCCACTTCAAGGAGGCGGGTGAGGATCGGGGTGGGCAGGTCCCGGGTGGCGTTGGCATAGGCCCGGTCCACGTCGTCCAGCAGCAGTCCGACCCCGCTGCCGTAGAGGGCGGAGATGCGGTGCAGGACGGCGAAGTCCAGGAAGCCGAGCTTGCGGGCGAACTGGGTCTTCACCTGGTCGCGGGTGTCCGGGTCCAGGCCGTCCCACTTGTTGATGGCTATCACCAACGCGCGGCCGCTTTCGATGATGTGGCCGGCCAGCGTCGCGTCCTGCTCGCCGATGCCGGCCTGAGCATCGAGCACCAGGATCACGACGTTGCAGGCATCGATGGCCTGCAGGGTCTTGATGATGCTGAATTTCTCGATGGGGTCCGTGACCCGGCCGCGGCGCCTGACCCCGGCGGTGTCGATCAGGGTGTAGCGCCGCCCGTGGAGCTCGAAGGGGATGAAGATGCTGTCGCGGGTGGTGCCGGGCTGGTCGAAGGTGACCACCCGCTCCTCTCCCAGGAGCCGGTTGATGAGGGTGGACTTGCCGGCATTGGGGCGCCCCACCACCGCCACCCGGATCCCGCCTTGTTCCTCCGCGGGGCCTTCCCCCTCACCCGGGGCAACCTCCGGCTCGGAGAGCGGTTCGAGCACCTGCTCCATCAGGCCCTTGACCCCGCGGCCCTGGGCGGCGGAGACGGGGATGGGCTCGCCGAGTCCCAGGGCGTGGAACTCCGCGGCCAGGACCTCGGGGTCGCCCGTGTCCGCCTTGTTGACCACCAGGGTGAGGGGCTTGCCGAGCCGGCGCAGGCGCTCGGCGATGGCGAAATCCCCCGGAGCGCAGCCGTCCCGGGCGTCCACCATGAACAGGACTTGGTCGGCCTCCATGATGGCGAGCTGGACCTGGCGCTGCATCAGGGCCTCGACCCCGTCGGCGGCCCCGCTGATCCCGCCGGTGTCAACCACCACGTAGGGGCGGGGTCCGATGCGTCCGACCCCGTACTGGCGGTCGCGGGTGAGGCCCGGGAAGTCCGAGACCAGGGCGTCCCGGCTCTGGGTGAGCCGATTGAACAGGGTGGACTTGCCCACGTTGGGCCGGCCCACCAGGGTGATGACGGGGAGCATCACCGTTAGGGGCTGGGCTCCCCAGTGGTCCCTGCCCCCGTCATCGTGGACCCCCCGGTCGCCGGGATGGCGGCCTTGGCTCCCCCCTCGGCCGACTGGCTTTTCAGGGCCCGGCCGCTGGGGGCAGGGGCGCCGCCGGTGGTCAGGACGGCCAAGGTGCCGTCATCGGCGTAGACGACCAGGCGGTTCCCGGCCACCACCGGCCGGGCATTGATGGCCCCCTTCTTGGAGATGCGGGTGCGGCCCACCAGACGCCCGTCCTTCTGGGCGACGAGATGGACGTAGCCCTCCAGGTCCCCCAACGCGATCAGGTTGCCGATGAGGGCCGGTGCGGTGAGCTGGCGGTAGCGTAGTCGCTCCTGCTTCCAGCGACCCGCCCCGCTTACAGGGTCCGCGGCCCAGATCTGATCCTCCGAATCGGTGACGAAGAGATCCGTCTCATTGGCGGCAAGGCCGGCATAGGAGGAGAGCTGGCGCCGCCAGAGGGTGGTGCCGCTCTCCAGATCCACCGCCGCCAGGTCGCCGTTGTAGGTGCCGACGAAGATCAGGGTCCCCACCACGACGGGATCGGCGTCGATGTCGGAGATGCGTGCCAGCTCCGAGCGCCCGCTGGGGGGCGTCACCGTGACCTCCCACAGGGGTGTGCCGTCCGCCGGGTCCAGCTTCACCAGCTTGCCCCCGGAGAGCCCGGCGACGATGCCGGTGGGGGTGATGGCCGGGGTGCTGCTGCCCCTCAGGGTGAGCACGGGCGCCGGGTAGCCGACCCGCCACTGCTCTGCGCCATTGGCCCCATCGAGGCCGTAAAGGGTGTCGTCCAGGGTGTGGACTATGACTTGACCCTGGCCGCTGGTGCGGGGCACCGAGAGGACCTCGCTGTCGAGCTGGGCGCGCCACACCACGCGGCCGTCGGTCGCGCCGAGGGCTAGCACCTGGCCGCTGCTGGTGCCCAGGAAGAGCCGGTCCCCGGCCAGCTCCGGCCCCCCGCTGAAAGGGAGATCCGTCTCCCGCTCCCAGAGGATGCGTCCGGTATCCAGGTCGGCGGCCAGGATCCGCCCGCGGGAATCCGCCACCCAGATGCGCCCACCCCCGACGGCGGGGACCAGGTCGAGGCGCCGCCCCTCGCTACCCTTGGTCAGGCGCTCGGACCACAGGACGTTGAGCCCTGTCTCCTGAACGAAGTCCTCGAGCTTGGTGGGCGGGGTGGGGTCCTTGTCCGCGCCCAACCAGGGGATGTAGCTGCAGCCCCCGAGGACCAGGGCGAGCAGCACTGTCAGTAAGGGCGCCATCAGTGGAAGGGGGCTGGCGCTGCGGGTGGACATGAGGCGGCCCATCTCAGCCTCTGCCTCAACCGGGGGCCGGCAGGTTGTCGAGCTTGAGGCGGATCAGCTGCGACAGACCCGTGCCCGCGGCGATGGCCTTCTCGTATTCCTGCCTGGCCTTGATCTGGTCCCCCCGGGCGGCGGCGATGTCGCCCCGCACCGCCGCGAAGTCCCCGGCGAAGGACTGCCCGTCGTCGTGGGCGCTGGCCGTGGACTGCGCCGCGTCGAGTTGCCCCTCGGCGACCTG
>JBGSUY010000627.1:0-1873 GCA_041753195.1 Chromatiaceae bacterium | reverse complement strand
CGAATCGGTCGGGGCGCCGCTCGCGAGGCGGAAATAGGCCTCCACCGCATCCAGATAGCCCGCCCCGAAGGTATCGTCCGGTCCCGCCGTGCCCAGGTCGATGGCGCCGCCCTCGATCGCCGCCTCCAGCTCCGCAAGCGTCGCGTCTGGCAGGGCGCCTTTCAGCACCGCCATGGCGCCGGCGACGTGGGGCGCGGCGAAGGAGGTCCCGGTCCCGTACTGGGTGGATTGGGGGTAGGCCCCGCCGCTGGTGGGGCCCGTGGTGAAGATATCCTTGCCGGGCGCGACCACCCTCGGGTAGTAGGGCCCGTCGCACGCGGAGGGTCCGCGGCTGCTGGTCCAGACCACGTTGCGGTAGTAGTTGACCGCGCCGACCGAGAGACTGCCCGGGTCGTTGGCGGGCTCCACGCTGGTGGCCGACTTGGAGCCGAAGTTGCCGGCGGAGAACACGACCGCGATGTCGGCCGCCCGGAGCACGGCGATGTCCTGGGAGAACTCCCCGTGACAGACATTCGTCTGGGGCAGCGCCCAGGAGTTGTTGACGATGTCGGGGGCGTCGTCCGTCGCCGGGTCGCCGTCCGGGTCCAGCATCCACTGGTAGGCCTGGTGGATCTTGGCGAGATCGGAGACCCCCGCGTCGTTGAAGATCTTGGCCGCGATCCACTGGGCCCCGGGGGCCGCCCCGATGTCCACGCCGAGCGAGTTGCCGCCGATCAGGATGCCCATCACCCCGGTGCCGTGCCCGCTGGCATCGAATGGGAGGGGATGCTGGCCGTTGGGGTCGAACCAGCTGTTCGTGCCCCCCCGCCAGTTGGAGGCCAGGTCCAGGTGGTTGGCATCGACGCCCGTGTCCAGGGTGCCGACGACCACGCCCAGCCCGTAGTGCCCCAGGGCCCAGAGGTCCGGGATGCGGGTGTCGGAGAGGTTCCAGAAGGTCCAGCTCGGGTTCCCGGGCGCTCCGGCCGGGACCGGGGGCTCCGGCTCGGGAATCAGCACCACCTCCCGGTTCAAACCGATGCTATCGACGCCCTTGCGCTGCGCCAGCCGCTCCAGCCTGCCCACGCGCACCCGCACCGCCGCGCTGTTGGTCAGCCAGAGGTCCTTCCTGTCCTCGCCGTCCGCGAGGTCCTTCGCGAGCAGCTTCTGGCACAGGGTCGCCTTGGCGCGCAGGGCCTTGATCAGCTTCTGGCGCTTGGCCTTGCGGTCCGGGTCGCGGATCGTCGCCGGGTTCACCGGATCGGCGCAGCGGATGATGACGTCCACCCGGTCCGTCGGGCTCATGCCCGCGATCGCCGCCTGAAGGTCCGCGTCCAGGGTGCCGGCTTGGGCGCCCAGTGCCAACAGGGATGCGATTGCGGCGGCGCCGAGGCCGAGCTTGTTGTTGTTCATTGCGGTCCTCTCGTCATTGGAGGGTCAGCCGGTCCACCCGGAAATCACCGATGACCACGCTGACCTTGTCGCCCGGCTTCACGAAGGCATCCGGGTTGGCGAACATCATGTAGTAGTCCTTATCCGCCGTGATGTTCTTGCCGCGGTTGGTGGGACGGAAGGCCCCGACCTTCTGACCGACGGGCACCGGCAGCTTGATCTCGGAGCCCTCCTTGAGCACGTAGGGCTGGATCTTGGAATCGAAGAGGGGCAGGGCCTTGTCCGCGTCCAGCACCCGGAAGCGAAAATCGATCATGTAGCCCCGGGCGGCGAGGCGCGTACCCATCACCTCCACACCCCAGCGCTCCAGCAACTGCTTGCGCACCTCCGGGTCGGCGATCGCCGTCTCCGGTTTCAACAAGTCCGAGCGGCGCTGCAAGGCCTGGTCCTGGGCGGCGCGAATCTCATCGAGCGCGAGCGCCGCGGGCCGCGCCTCCGGCGACGG
>JBGSUY010000626.1:0-1925 GCA_041753195.1 Chromatiaceae bacterium | reverse complement strand
GACGGCCTGGAGCACCCGGGTCAGGGTACCGGCCCAGAGCCAGCGCCGCAGGCCGCTGTCGGCCCGGGTCAGGTGCTCCAGGCGCATGCGGCGCTCGAACAGGGCCAACTCGTTGCCATAGACCCAGAGGGGCCAGGCGATGAGGGCGGCGAGGACGAAGAGGCCCCAGCAGGGGATCTGGATCAGGGCCAGGGTGGCAGCGAACAAGGCGCCGGTCCCCAGGGCAAGGGCAAACAGGCGGGGGAGGGTCGGGGCCTGGGGCTGGGTGGTCTCAGGCTGGTCTGACATGGGGGCTGGGGGAGCGGCCAGGGCAGGGGGGGCGGTGCGCGAGCACCCGTCAGCCGAAGCGCTCGCGCAGTGTCTTCAGGGCCCCACCGCGGGCCAGGATCACCACCTCGTCGTCGACCCTGAGCCGGGTGTCGGGCTCGGCGAACAGGAAGTCCTCACCGTTGCGGTAGACGCAGATGGCGCGCGCCTCGGTTGGAAGGTCCAGGTCGGCGAGTGGGACCGCTTGGTCTTCCCGCACCCGGAAGGAGTAGATGCGGGCCTCCCCGCGCAGGATGTCCGAGATCTCGATGATGTCCTGGCCCTCCGCCATGTCCGCCAGGTAGCGGCCCACGGTGTGCATGGGCACCAGGGAGTCGGCGAGCCCGAGCTCGACGCAGATGTGCTCCAGCTCCGGGTCCTCGATCTTGGTGACCACCCGTCGATAGCCGAGCGAACGCGCCACCAGGCTGGCGATGATGTTGGCCTGGTCGTCGTGGGTGAGACAGAAGAGGAGATCCGTGGCCTCCGGGTCCGCCTCCCGCAGGATGGCGGGCCGGGTCCCGTCCCCATGGATGAAGCCCACGTCCAGCTCCTCCTGGAGGGCGTCGATCATGGCGCGGTCGCGCTCCAGGATCACCACCTCGTGGCCGCGCTCGGCGAGCATGCGCCCGGTGAGCACCGCCAGGCTCCCGCTGCCGACAAAGACGAAGCGCATGGGGCGACTCCCGATCAGTGCCTCTTGGTCCAGGTGCCAGGATACAGCAGGACCAAGAGGGCCAGGATCTCCAGGCGCCCCAGCAGCATGTCCAGGCTGAGCAGGAGCTTGAGCCCAGTCTCCAGCTCCGGGGATGCGATGCCCACCGAGAGGCCCACGGTCCCCACCGCGGACACGATCTCGAAGAGCGCGTCCAAAGGCGCGTACCCGGCGGCCAGGAAGGGCAGCCAGGAGAGCAGGATCACCAGCGGGTAGAGCAGCAGCACGAGGAGCGCGTGCTCGATCTGGGCGGGCTCCAGGGCGCGGCCGTTCAGATCCGCCTGCAGGACTCCGTGGCGGGGGATCTGGACGCGCAGGATGGCGAGCTGGATGACCCGGATCAGGATCAGCACCCGCAGCAGCTTTACGCCCCCCGCCGTGGAGCCGACGCCCCCGCCGGTGATCATGGAGAAGATCAGTACCAACTTGGCCGTCGGATCGAGTCCGGTCAGGTCCAGGGTGGAGTAGCCGGTGGTGGTCTGGGCGAATACTGCCTGGGCCAGGGCATCCGCCGGGGCCAGTTGGCCCAACCACCGCAGCAGCAGGGTCACGAGCAGCAGGGCGGTTCCCAGGGCCCGCAGCTCCGGGTCCCGCCAGAGCTGGTGGAGTCCATGGGCATAGGCCCGATAGAACAACGGTAGGGGGAGGGCGCCCACGCAGGCGACCGCCCCCAACGCAATCAGACCCCACCGATCGACTCCCGCCAGGCTGTCGGCGAAACCCGAGAAGCCCCCGGTGGAGATGGCCGCCAGGGTGTGGATCAGCGCCTCGAACAGGGGCAGCCCCGCCGCCCAGACCAGGGCGATCCCGCTCAGGGTCAAGATGCCATAGACGGCGAGGGCCCGCCGGGCATGGAGGCGGGCGCTCTGGTCCAGGCCCTCCTCGTCGCTCGCGGCCTCCGCGA
>JBGSUY010000625.1:0-1713 GCA_041753195.1 Chromatiaceae bacterium | reverse complement strand
ATCCCGCTGCGCCGCCGCTTCGCCCTCCGCTGACAGCACCCGCCAGCGCCCTGGAGCCGACCCGGGTCCCCGCAGAACGAAGCGACAGACACCGCGAACCAGTCCATTCGACGGAGCCCATGTCCCAACCAACGGAACTTCCAGAGCCCGCCGCGAACGCGGTCGACCTGCGTGCTGCCCTGGAGCAGATGCGCAAGGAGGCGGAGCGAGAAATCACCCGCCTCAACCGCAAACTGTCCGACCGGGAGCACGAGGCCGAGAGCCGTGTGGTCTCCGCGACGGAGAGCATCGCCCTGCAGCAGGAGCTTGCCACCCTTCACAGCGCCCTTGCGCAAAAGGAGCAGGCGCTCGATCAGATCACTGGGGAGTGCCGCCGCCTGGAGGACGAGCTCGAGGATCAGCACCTGGTCTTCGACGACCTCAAACAGGAGGTCGAGCGCAAGGAGAGCTCGCTTAGGGCAGCCCGCGATGAGGTGCTGCGGCTCCAGCGTCAGCTGGCGGCGATCCAGGAGCAGTCCCTGGACCTCAGCGGGCCCTACAGCGCAGCCCCCGAGCGGCCTCGGGGCCTGCCGACCAGCGACCCGTTGGTGGCTCCCGCACCCGGCGCCGCACCCAGCACCTCAATCAGGAGCTATGCCATGGGAATCCTCTCCGGCCTCGTCGTGATGGGAATCGCCGGCCTCATGATCGCGGGGGGCGGGGGGCTACCCTGGACCCAGGACGGCCCTGGGAAACCCGTCCTCCAGGCCCCCGGCCCGGGGGACTTGCCCGAGCCGCGAGGGCAGCCCAAGGACGAGGTGCCGTCCCCAACGGCTGGAGCCCCCGGCCAGACCAACGGCGGTCCGGTCGCTCAGACCAGCGCCCCGCCCCAGGCCCCGCCGACCGCACGTGACCGATTGGGCGCCGGTGGTCATGGTCCCACCCTGTCGATGCTCCCCGGAGGCACCTTTCGCATGGGCCAGAATACCCTCACCGGGGGCGATACGGGGCCGGAGCGCGAGGTCAAGGTGGCGGCCTTCGGGATCGGCACCCAGGAGGTCACCTTCGACCAGTACGATCGCTTCGCGCGCGCCACCGGACGCCGCCTCCCGGACGACTTCGGCTGGGGACGGGGGGACAGGCCGGCGGTCGGGGTCTCCTGGTCCGATGCCCAGGCCTACGTGGACTGGCTGTCGCGCCAGACCGGACAGCACTACCGGCTCCCGAGCGAGGCGGAGTGGGAGTACGCCGCCCGGGGCGGCGGTCGCGGCTCCTACTGGTGGGGCTTCGGACTGGAGCCAGGACGCGCCGCCTGCTTCGACTGCGGCAGCCAATGGGACAACAGGTCCACCGCCCCGGTCGGGAGCTTCGCGCCCAGCGCCTACGGGCTCCATGACACCGCCGGGAACGTGATGGAATGGGTCGCCGACTGCTACTACCCGAGCTACGAGGGGGCCTCCGCCGATGGTCGCGCGCGCCTGGACGGGGACTGCCGCCTCCGGGTGGCGCGCGGGGGAGCTTTCAACAAACCCTCCGCCTCCATGCGCGCCTATGTACGCACCAAGCTGGATCCGGAGGCCCGGCTCAATAACCTCGGGTTCCGGGTGGCCCGTGACCCCTGATCCCGCGCCCGCCCGCGTCCTCGGGATCGGCGTCGCCACCCTGGACCTGATCAACGAGGTGGCCAGCTACCCGGCGGAGGACACCGAGGTCCGCGCCCTCACCCAGCGCCGT
>JBGSUY010000624.1:0-1563 GCA_041753195.1 Chromatiaceae bacterium | reverse complement strand
CCCTGGCGGCGACCGCGCGCAAGCGCCTCGCCGAGCTGGATTGCCCAGGGGCCAAGGTCCTGGAGCTGGACCCGCTGGCGGGGCCCACACCCGGTGGGCCCTTCAATGCCATCGCGCTCAACGGGTCCCTGCCGAACGCCGAAATGCTGGCCCCCCTGGAGCAGCAGCTCGCGGTCGGGGGGCGGCTTTTCTGCATCGTCGGTGAGGCGCCTGTCATGAAGGCGCTCCTCGTCACGCGGCTGGGTCCTCGGGGATTTCGGCGGGAGACCCTGTTCGAGACCAGCACCTCCCCCTTGGTGGAGGCGCCCCCCGCCCAGACCTTTGTCTTTTAGCGGGCGCCATTCAGTCCCATGCTCAGCCTGAGGCCGCGGGAGTTGGCCGATCTGTTGGCCTCGACGGCGGAGTCGGCGCCGGATCGGCCTCTGCTGCTCGACGTGCGTGAGCCCTGGGAGTTGGCCATCTGTCGCATCGAGGGCTCCCAATCCATTCCCATGCAGCGGATCCCCCAGGCCCTGGCCGAGCTCGAGCGGGAGCGCCCCATCGTCTGCATCTGTCACCATGGGATCCGCAGTTTCCAGGTGGCCCGTTTCCTCGAATTCCAGGGGTTCGGCCGGGTGATCAACCTGGAGGGCGGGGTCGCGGCCTGGGCCCGGGAGGTCGATCCCGGCATGGCCACCTATTAGCCCCTCTCCCATCCGGCAGCCATAGCGCTACCGGCAGCCACCCGGTCCGTCCGCCATCGGTCCTTACCTTGCCCCCGGGTAAGGCTTCGGCGCACACTGGTCCCATCCGGCCCGATCTGGATCGGCATTCCGTGCCGAGAGAAACGCCCAGGCAAGCGGCGACACCGAAAACGAACCGAGAGAGGACACCCCATGAGCATCCACCAGGCCCAGATGCCCCTGTGCCAACGGGATTTCTGCCAGCTCCTGATCATCGACGCCCAGGAGCGGCTCGCCGCGGCCATGCCCCCGGACGAGCTGCAAAACGTCACCGCCAACATCAACCGCCTGATCAGCGCCGCCACGAGTGTCGGGATCCCGGTGATTGCCACCCAGCACAACTCCAAGGGGCTGGGACCCATCATCGAATCCATCCGGGCCAATCTGCCCGCTGCCTCTGAGCCCACCGAGAAGACCGCCTATTCCTGCTGCACCGCGCCCGGCTTCGAACGTAACATCTCCGCGTACCCGGACCGCCGCCAGTTGGTGGTGGTGGGCATGGAGGCCCACATCTGCATCGTCCAGACGGTCTCCGGGCTCCAGCGCTGGGGCTATCAGGTCTTCGTGCCGGAGGACGCCATCATCTCCCGTAAGCCGGCACTCAAGGCCAACGTGTTGGCGCGCATGCGCCACAGCGGCATCCAGGTGGTGTGCACCGAATCGGTAGGCTTCGAGTGGATCGGGGACTCCTCCCAACCCTGCTTCCGGGAGATTTGGTCTCTCTTCAAGTAGCCGGCGCGGGATCCCCCAGCCGCGGCTCGACCAGGGCGATCAGCCGCCCCAGGGCGCCGCGGTTCTGCTCCACCACCCGGCGTCCGTTCTCGCCGATGCGGGTGCGCTC
>JBGSUY010000623.1:0-5930 GCA_041753195.1 Chromatiaceae bacterium | reverse complement strand
GTCTTGGCGAGCGGCAGGGCGGCCCGGGCCACCGGCTCCGCGGCCCCTGCCCCCTCGGGCTTCACCGGCTTGGATTTCGGCCCCTGACTCAGGGTCGGCTCAGATGTAGCGGCTTCCGCCTTCGGAAGGTCGGCTTGCATGCTCGCGACGGGGGTCGCAATGGGGGGGCTCGCCTCCGGCTGGGCATCGGCCACGACGGAGGGCTGGTCCGGGGGCGTGGCTCCGGTCGAGCCGGCATTGGACCGGATCGGGGTCTCGGTGGTGGGTCGAGTCGGCTTCTTCGCCATCTTTATAGCCTGAGCTCAAGCGTCGCGGTCAGTGGATGGTGCGGTAACGCCGGCGCTGGTTCCTGGGTCTGGATCGACGTCATCGCCGGTTCCGAGGGCCTCGGCCGAGATCCCCTCGGACCGGCTAGCGGTCGAAGGAACCGGCTTCAGGACGATGCCGGCCAGGGGCGGCAGCGTCACCACCAGGGACTGGGGCCGGTTCATCCAGGCCACGGGCTCGGTGGCCAGCGGTCCCTGGGCATTGCCCAGGCCGCCGCCCCCGAAGACCTGGGCGTCCGAGCTTAACACCTCCTCGTAGGCCCCTTCCGCCGGTACACCGATCCGGTAGCCCTCCCGGGGTACCGGGGTGAAGTTGAGGGCGGCGACCAGGTGCTCGCCGTCATCGAGGCCCCGGCGCTGGTAGACCAGCACCGAGTTCTGGGCGTCGTGGCAGTCGAGCCATTCGAAGCCCTGCCACTCGAAGTCCTGGGCGTGCAGCGGCGGCTCGTTGCGGTACAACCGGTTGAGGGTCCGTACCAGCTCCCGGATGCCCTGGTGCAAGGGGTAGTCGAGGACATACCAATCCAGGGTCCGGGTGATGTCCCATTCCTCGCCCTGGCCGAGCTCGGCCCCCATGAAGAGGAGCTTCTTGCCCGGGTGGGTGTACATGTAGGTGTAGAGGAGTCGCAGGTTCGCGAAGCGCTGCCACTCGTCCCCGGGCATCTTGTAGAGCAGGGAGCGCTTGCCATGGGTGACCTCGTCGTGGGACAGGGGCAGCAGGAAGTTCTCCGTGAACGCATAGAGCATGCTGAAGGTCAGCGCGTCCTGATGGTATTGGCGATGGATGGGCTCATGCGCCATGTAGGCCAGGGTGTCGTTCATCCAGCCCATGTTCCATTTGAGATCGAACCCGAGCCCGCCGACGTAAGTCGGGCGCGTGACCTGGGGCCAGGAGGTGGACTCCTCGGCCATGATCAGGGTCCCCGGGACCTGGTCGTGCACCACCTCGTTGAGCTCCCGCAGGAAGGCGATGGCCTCCAGGTTCTCGCGACCGCCGTAGCGGTTCGGGAGCCAGTCGGTGCGCGAATAGTCCAGGTACAGCATGGAGGCGACCGCATCCACCCGCAGCCCGTCGATGTGGAACTCCTCCAGCCAGAAGAGCGCGCTGGAGAGCAGAAAATTCTTCACCTCGGTACGCCCGAAGTTGAAGATCAGGGTCGACCAATCCAGATGCTCGCCCAGGCGCGGGTCGGCGTGCTCGTAGAGGGGGGTGCCGTCGAAGCGCGCCAGGCCGTGGGCGTCCTTCGGGAAGTGGGCGGGTACCCAGTCCAGGATCACGCCGATGCCGTTGGCATGGCAGTAATCGACGAACCACCGGAAGTCGTCCGGGCTTCCGAAGCGGCTGGTGGGGGCATAGTAGCCGGTGGTCTGGTAGCCCCAGGACAGGTCGTAGGGGTGCTCGGTAACCGGCATCAGCTCGATGTCGGTGAACCCGAGATCGAGCACGTGCTCAACCAGGCGCTGGGCCAATTCCCGGTAGTCCAGTAGCTCTCCCTCCGGTCCGCGCTGCCAGGAGCCCAGATGGACCTCGTAGATGGACATCGGCGTATGCACCCAGTCGCGCGCCGGCCGCGCCTCCTGCCAGGCCCCGTCGGACCAGGCGAAGTCGCTCTCCGGCTCCACGATGGAGGCGGTCTTGGGGCGCAGCTCAAAGCGCCGGCCGTACGGGTCGGATTTCAGATGGACCATGCCGCTCGGGGCACGGATCTCGAACTTGTAGACTACGCCGGCGGGCAGGTCGGGGATGAACAACTCCCAGACCCCGTTGCCGTGGACCCGCATCGGGTGGCTACGCCCGTCCCAGCCGTTGAAGTCGCCCACCACGCTGACCCGCTGGGCATGGGGCGCCCAGACCGAGAATAGGACGCCGGCGACCCCGTCGGTCTCGTGGACCCGGGCACCCAGCATCCGGTAGGCGTGCCAGTGGCGGCCCTCGCCGAAGAGGTGCAGGTCGAAGTCCGGGAGCTGGTAGGGGAAGCAGTAGGGGTCATGCCCGATGTGCTCCCGGTGCTCGCGGTCGCGCCAGATCAGCCGATAGCGCTCCGGCACCGCGGCCGCTGGCCCGCGCCACTCGAAGAGATCGGTGCCCTCGATCCGGTTCATCGGATGCCCGCCCTCGGCGATCGTCACCGACTCCGCCCGGGGGTTCATCACCCGCACGACGATGCCGTCGCCCTCCGGATGGCGGCCGAGCACGGAAAACGGGTCTCGGTGGGACGCGGCGACGATCTTCTGAAGCGGCTCGGGCAGCATGGGTCCATTCATCCGGGGTACCTCGTTCGGATGGAGCGGGGAGAAGGGCAGCACCAATTATGCGCGATCTCCGCCGATGGCGTTCGGGCAGATGATCGGATCAGCGTCCGGGGAAGGGCCGGTCCTGGGTTTGCGTGACCTTGTTGGTTGTGGAGACCAAGACCCACGGCGTTATCATCAAGGGCGCCGAAAGGGGTTCGCCTGGACCCAGGCGATCGGTCACCGGCACCCCAGGGTTTCAGAGTCCGCTGCGCCAGAACCTCGCCCACCCCGGGGCCCCGGAGACGGTGGCGAAGGGTTGCGTCGAAACCTTCGCCTATCACGCGAATGGGGTCCAAACATGCGTCCGCTACGCTGGAAAAGTCACTATCAGACCGGTGACGCCGAGACCGACCGGCGCAACCGTACCTTCGTTGATTGCCTGAACAGTCTGATCACTGCCGCCGGGCAGCGTGAGCATTGCCGGGAGATGGAGGAGTTCATCGACCGGTTCAGCGCCGAGGCCGACCAGATCCTCCTGGAGCACCGCGCCAACCCCGACCTCAGCGCCGAGTTCGGTCGCCGTCTGCTCGCAAGCCTCCCGCTCGGGCCCTACGGCAGCAACGCCTGCCGCCAATGCGGCCTGTGCGACCTGGCCCAGCAGAAGATCGCCAAGCACCTGGAAGGTCCCTCCCAGTGCCTCTTCACGCGGGCTTCCGACTAGCAGCAAGGTTCATCTGCCCCGGGGGGGCGAAGCGATCCTTGCGCCCTGTCCGCGCCGCGAGTTTCGCGGACGCACCGGAACCGCGGAGCGCGCCCGAGCCTAAGGGGGGACCTACGTCGCGGTCAGAATTTTCTGATTAACCATTGCCTCCGCATGGTCTATATATGCAATTGAGGTCGGCGCAAACCTACAGAGCCAGCGGTGGATATCTCTGGATCTTTGGGTGCGACCGCTGACCGGGAGCGGTGCAAGCCGTGGCTGGATGCATGGAGATCGCGACAAGGCGTTGGCCCGCGACGGGCTGGATGGCAGCCGAGCCTGGGAGGCCCGCGCCGATGCCGCCACTGGCGAGGAGGTGCGAGATGTATAGCCTTCAGAAAGGAGATACGACCAAACGAGGATTCCTCTCGGATCCGGGCAATTGGAGTCCCGAGGTTGCCAACACGCTGGCAGGACTGGATGGCATCGCGCTGTCCGACACGCACTGGTCGGTGCTCAAGGCCATCCGAGTTCTTTACCAAGAGAATGAGGTGCCCACCTCATACCACGTTCTGTGCAGGCGGGTCGATGATGCACTGCGACCCTTCAAGTGCAACTGCGTCCACGCGATGCAGCAGCTCTTCCCGGACGGGGGTATCAAGCAGGCGTCCCGAATCGCGGGCTTGCCTGACTACTTCCGTTTCGGTTGAGGTACCGTGGATGTCGCGCCCTGCGCGCTCCTCTTCTCCCTCTCCCCCTGGGAGAGGGCCGGGGTGAGGGAAGCGACCGCCAAGGCTCTGTAACGTCGGGCTGGGCCCCACGGCTGGGGCTCAGCCCGCTTTGGCGCGCGTGTTCTGTGCCCGCAGCCAGGCAAGCACGAATCCCAGGGTGTCCTCGGGGCGATTGAGGTCCAGAAGCGGCAGGTCTCGGGCCAAGGGGAAGGGGGCGTCACTGGCGACGGCGATGACGTGGGGATCCGCGGCATGGATCGGGGGATGACCGAGGGCAGGGCGATGAAGCTCGATCTTGGGGATAGACTCGTGCTTGAACCCCTCCGCCAGGATCAGATCCAACGCGCGGGTGTCCAGGCAGTGCAGCAGGTCCGCCAGCCGTGGCTCCCGGTCAGCGCCCGGGAGTTCGCGGATCAGGGCCACGCGGCGGCGCGAGGCGATCAGGACCTGTTCGGCGCCGGCCTTGCGCAGCTCGTAGCTGTCCTTGCCCGGGTGGTCGATGTCGAAACTGTGGTGGGCGTGCTTGAGCAGGGCGAGCCGGATCCCCTCGGCCTTAAGCAGGGGGATGAGCCGGACGAGCAGGGTGGTCTTCCCGGTCCCGCTGTAGGCGCAGACGCCGAGCAGTGGGACGGCACACCGGAGGCTCAAGGGGCGGCCCTCCCCTCGAGCCGCGCGCAATCCGCCTCGGAGTTGATGTTGGCAAAGGTCTCGGGGCGGTCGCTCAGGTCCGCGAGGGCCAACCGATGGCGGGCGTACCAGAGGTCGATCTTGCGCTCGCCCTCATTGAGGAAGGCCGTCAGGCTGGGTGCCAGGGCCACCGGCAGCAGGGCGTAGACCGGCTGCATGCGCGCCCCGTCGGTGGCCACCGCGATCTCCGCGCCCTCGCGTTCGAGGGCCGCACACAGCCGCTCCACCAGGTCCGGTGCGAGAAAGGGACCATCGCAGGGGACCGTCACCATCCAAGGCGTGGAGACCGCCGCCATGGCGCTCGCGAACCCGGCCAGCGGGCCCTGGAAGCCTTCGATCCGATCCTCGATCACCGGGTGGCCCAGGGACCCGTAGGTCTCCTGATTGCGATTGGCGTTGATCAGGAGTGTCCCGACCTGGGGCACCAGGGCGGCGAGCACCCACTCCACCAGGGGCCTCCCGGCGAAGGGCACCAGCCCCTTGTCCTGTCCGCCCATGCGGCGCGCCCTGCCGCCCGCGAGGACGACCCCCGTGATGGTCTCGCGCCGGGGCTTACCGACGGGTTGATCGATCAAGGTGCTGGTCTCCGGAATTGGCGAGGGAGAGCGTATGGGGGGAGCTTCAGGCAAGCTTGGTGCCAGCGCTGGCTTGTGTTGACAGTCCCCTCAAGTCGCAGGTCAGCGCCGACGGGGTCGGCCCTGCCCTCGGGGCCGAACGCCCAGCGGCGGCCAAATTGGATAACCCGTTGAAACTGGCACGATCCCAGGATCACATTCGACCGAGTGCACCCGGATCGAGGCCTGGTAGTGACGGTCGCGGCCCCCTCGAGGGCGGCCCCGGGGGGCCGCCGCCGCCTCCGCGGGCTGGAGCGGACTGACCCCAGCACCCGGGTCATTGGGACAAATTGTCCGAACGCCCCTGCCACTCACTGGTCAACTGGTGATAGTCTTCGTCGGTAAAGGGTCCAATGGCCCGCCCGACGCCGCGAGCAGAGGGCCGAGCGGGCCCCGCCCGCGGCGGATTCGCAATAACGAGGTGGCCGCCACTGGACGGTCACCGGACGGTCACTGTGAGGTTACGAGATGGCTCAAGATCCGCTGCGGGTGCCCCCTGCGCGGGGTTCCCTCGTGTCCCCTGAACGGCCGCCGCCCACCGCCGGCTCCTCGGTGCTGATCCTGGATCCCGAGCCCGCCATGCGCAGTTTCATGCAGCGGGGCCTCGCGCGCCAATTCGCCCTGGTGGAGACGGCCG
>JBGSUY010000622.1:0-2244 GCA_041753195.1 Chromatiaceae bacterium | reverse complement strand
GCGGTGCCGGTGCGCAGCCGGGTGCAGCGGTGGTTCGCTCGTCGCGGTCCGATCGAACGCGATGACGTCCGCGAGGTGTTCGCCTGGGAGACCACCGGCTTCTCCCTCGACACCTCCCTGCCCAATCTCTGAACCAGGCCGCCGCCCAGGATCGCACGGGCCTGGAGCGCCTCCTGCGCGACTGCGCCCGCTCGCCGTTGGTCAGCGGCAGCGGCGGCGAAGGCGATCGTGTTCGTTAGCGAACGGACGGCGTGGCCAGACAGAGATATATTGAAGATATAGATTAGAGCCACTAAACGCCTAAGTCTAAGTGCGTATGCTGAATACGTAGCCACAGGTCCGAGGCCGGTTTCGGCCAATGTAGGAGATTCACTCATGAAAGTCACCACGGTATTGTTATTCGTCATCGCTGCGGTCACCCTGGCGGGCTGCGGCACCACCACCGGGGAACGCACGGGCAGCGGCGCCCTCCTCAGGGCCGGCACCGGTGCGGCCATCGGCTCCTTAAGCGGCAACGCTGGCAAGGGTGCCCTGATTGGCGCAGGCGCCGGCGCCGTCGGCGGCTACCTCTATGACCAGAATAAGAAACAGCAGGGCCAACCCTACGACGACCAGAATCGGACGCGGCAGGACCAGTACTACTACGACCGGAACAGGACCCAGCAAGATCAGTACTACTACTAGGTCGACTTGACGGGCCGCTTGCGGGCGTTCTTGCCGCCCTGTAGGTGGCAGGGGAGAAGAATAGCAGCCATTCGATCGAGATCAGAAGCCTTCGGGTTCCGACGAGGGCCGCGGGGACAGCAATTCGGCGACTCCGGTCAATAGGTCGACGAATTCTCTCGTGCCCAAACACGCTTTCTGTCTCGCCACGTCGTCCTTATCGGTCCCGGAACGCGCCGACAGTCCTCCCTGCAACGGTGACGGATCGGCTCCCATCCGCATCGTTCGTCGGGTTACGCCGATCTACTGGGTCAGCGGTCCATACTCAACTCCTCGGGATTGACTGGAGTACCACATGATCCATCATCAACTGGACGAGACCGACAGCATCCTGACCGTCGCGCCCCAGGGACCCCTGGCCGCCGATGACTTCAAGGCCCTGGCAGCGGAGGTCGACCCCTTCATCGAGCGCACGGGCGGGCTCCAGGGCCTCCTGCTCACGGCGCCGGCCTTTCCGGGCTGGGAGGGGTTCGGCGGCCTGACCGCCCACCTGAGGTTCGTCCGCGACCACCATCGCCTGATCCGGCGGGTCGCAGTGGTCAGCGACAGCCCAGTGCTGTCGCACCTCCCCCAGCTCGCGAGCCACTTTGTCGCCGCCGAGGTGCGGCACTTCCCCCAGGCCGAACGCGCCGGCGCGTTGGCCTGGCTGCGCGAAGCCTGAGGATTGATTGCGGCGATTTCCCTCGACAGCCGCCTCGGGCCCCGGCGGCTTCCCGTTTCTGGCTCCCCATCCTCGCCCCTGCCACCCTCTTGAGGTCAGCAGGGCCCCGAGCGATGCGGAATACGAGTGGTACCGGCGGCTGGCGGCCGATCAGTACCGGAAAGTGATCCGCGGCCATCCGGGGTCGCGCGAGGCCGAGGCGGCGCGCACGGCGATGGTGTCCCCCGGCTTCACCCGCGAGGGGGGAGGCGCGGAGCACCGTGAGGACCTCCATGCGGTAGAGCACGCCGTAGCGCTCTCCCTGCCCTGGGGCACCTGCACCGCCAGCACCTGGACCTCAAGCGTCTACGCCGCGCCCGCCTTGAGCTCCGGCTCCGCCCGGGCGTCCCCCAAACTGGACCAGCAGTACGCCGGGGGCGGTGAGGGTCGCGATCCGAACCGAACGGACCTGGAACATGGCAATCTACTCTGTATTTGACGACACCCACCGCGACCTAGAACGCGCCGCGGCGGATCCCGCTCCCAGTCCGGCCCGGGGCCGCACAACTATGCCGCGCCGCCGTCCCGACTACACTGGACCCGACACCAGCGATGCAGTTCAAGGGACACCTGCTTCGAGCGGCCCCATGGGGGCTAGGCACCAGGCAGTCACCATGCAAGCACATGCCGCCCGCGAGGTCGCGTACTGCTACCGCCAACATCGGGTGATCCCGCGGCCCGAGCTGGAGACCCGGATTGAGGCGTTGATAGGAAGGCGATGAACGAGGCCGCGCCGTCCGTAATCCGTGAAGGCGCCCCCTACCGCGTGGAGGCCCGCGCGGTCGCCGACGCGCTCGGCAGCGATCTGGAGCGGGGCCTGC
>JBGSUY010000621.1:0-7779 GCA_041753195.1 Chromatiaceae bacterium | reverse complement strand
GCAGGCCCCGGCGGGGGCGCGGGCCGCCGCCAGGCTGACCCCTAGGATGGCATTGGCCCCCAGCCTGAACTTGAG
The DNA here is from genome assembly GCA_041753195.1 of Chromatiaceae bacterium. Classification (GTDB taxonomy): domain Bacteria; phylum Pseudomonadota; class Gammaproteobacteria; order Chromatiales; family Chromatiaceae; genus Thiodictyon. Next base: position 7,704 of record JBGSUY010000621.1, on the reverse strand, counting down.
CGGGGTGCCGTCGAGCGCCAGCATTGCCCGGTCCACACCGCCCTGGACCAGGGCGTCCAGTCCGGCCAGGGCCTCCCACACCCGGCCGACGGTGTCAACTGTCAGCACCTCGATGGAAAGGCTCTCGGCGAGGCCGCCCAGGGCCTCCCTCACGCCGGACAGCAAGGCGCCATCGCAGGCCAAGGTGCCCTGAAATCGGCGACGAGATAATGGATTCAGCGCTTCAGAGCGCGAAGACCTCATCGAAGGGTTCCGGGCCCTCCACTACGGGCAGGGTCAGCTCGTTGCCCCGATGGGGCCAGCCGCCATTGTAGAGGCGCACGTCCTGGTAGCTCAGGTGCTTGAGCTGGAGGTAGGCCAGGCCCATGCGGAAGCCGTCGTGGCAATAGACGTAGATGCGCTTGTCCTTGGGCAGCTCGGCGTACATTGCCGCCACTGTTGCATCGTCGCGCCACTTGCCGCCCTACCCGTCCGTGCCATCGAGGCTGACGATGAGGGTCCGCGCGCGACCGGGCCTGCAGGGCATTCGGTACGACGGTCGTACCTTTGGATCACTACCCCAACTCGGCGTCCATGCCAACCGCGGGGCATTGCAAGGTACCGTTGGCGATCCAAGTCACCGGGGCGAGAGCCCAAGCGCCGGGGGTCCCCAGGCTTGCGGAGCGCAGGCGGGTGGGCTGGGGCTGGGGTCAAGCACCGAGCAGGCCCGCTGTCATGGAATTGTCACCAATAGATGCGGGGCAGCGGATATCCTCACGGTCGCGCCGGCCGCCCCGGTCCGGTCGCCCACCGAGGAGCCCCCGATGACCGAGAAGGCCTATAACGTTCTCTTCCTCTGCACCGGCAACTCCGCCCGCAGCGTGTTCGCGGAGTCCATCATCAATCGACTGGGCCGCGGACGCTTCGCCGGTCACAGCGCCGGAAGCCACCCCAAGGGTGCCGTGCATCCCCTGACCCTGGAGATACTCAGGCGCAACAACTACCTCACCGATGATCTGCGCAGCAAGGACTGGGCGGAGTTCGCCGCCCCCGGTGCCCCGGTGATGGACTTCGTTTTTACCGTGTGCGACCGGGCGGCCGCCGAGGTGTGCCCGGTCTGGCCGGGCCAGCCCATGACCGCCCACTGGGGCATCCCCGACCCGGCGGAAGTCGAGGGCGACGAGGTGACCCGGATCATGGCCTTCCGCCAGGCGTTCCGCGCGTTGGAGAACCGCATCGAGATCTTTCTGAACCTGCCGCTGGCCTCCCTGGATCGACTCAAGTTGCAACGGGCGCTCGACGAGATCGGCCGCACGCCCCTGCCCGAGGGAAGTCCCCTCCAGACCTAACCCCGCAGGACACCCGGGTCGCCAGAGACCATGAAAACACGGCTGTCATGTAGGGTTTCCCTCACCCCGACCCTCTCACAGAGGACGAGGGGGACAAGGCGCGTCTAAGGCGCAATTTCACGGCAACCGACGGCGGGCGTTGGCCCATATATGCGCTACGCCCTATATTCGGCGGCGCAACTTTGGCATAGTAGCGCACCTGTCATGCGCCGCCCGACCCGGCCCTAACCGGCGCCTTAGCATCGGTCATCAAGCGAAGGTAACCCATGAACGAGCTTCACCCCTCCATCGTCGCCCTGGTCTCCTTGGCAGCCAATATTGCCTCCAACCACCCCAAACAGGGGCTGTGCCAGGTGGAACGGCTCAAGGGCTACGGAGTGACCCGCGAGCAGATCGACCTGGTGGTCGAGATCGCCCGCCATATCCGCGACGAATCGGCCCAGATCCTCGACACCCAGTTCGAGTCCGCCCTAGCCGAGCCGGCCCCGGTCCCGAGTCCCGAGGAGCGTCTGCTGGCCATCCCCATCGCCACGGCCGGCGTCTGCTGCACCCCCACCCCCAGCGGCCAATCCTGCTGCTGATACCCTGGAGCATAGCCCCATGAAAGACGTCAAGGTCCTCGGCCCCGGTTGCCGAAACTGCAAGAACACCCGGCAATTGATCGAGGAGGTGGCCAAGGCCCAAGGGGTCGAGATCCAGATCGAGAAGGTGGAGCAGATCGCCGACATCATGCGCTGGGGCATCATGGCGACCCCCTGCGTGGTCATCGACGGCCAGGTAGTCCACTCCGGTGGTGTCCCCAGCCGTAAGCAGGTCGAGGCATGGCTCGCCTGATCGCCCAGCGCGGCGAGGCGCCCGCGGCATCCCTCGACGAGCAGGCCTTCTTCGATGCCCTCGCCGACCCCATCCGCCGCCGCATCCTGGCCCTGCTGCTCGGCGCGGACGAGCGCTGCGTCTGTGACCTGCACGGCGCCCTGGCGATTCCCCAACCCAAGGTCTCCCGGCACCTGTCGGTGCTGCGCGAGGCCGGCTTGGTCCTGGCCCGGCGCGACAGGGTCTGGATGCACTACCGCATCCATCCGCAGCTCCCCGCCTGGGCCCTGCGGGTGATGATCCATATGCGCGACGGTATCGGCGAGGGGCTGGACCCGGTCCCGCCGGGGCACTGCGGGCCCGCCAGGGATCGAACGGCGCCGCCCGCAATGCCCAGCCACGTCACTACCTTTACGGAGACCCCCATGACCAATGCACCCAAAACCGTCCTCATCCTCTGCACCGGCAACTCCTGCCGCTCCCAGATGGCGGAGGCCCTGATCAACCACGACCTGGCCGGGCGGGCCCGTGCCCTCTCCGCCGGGACCAGTCCCCAGCCAAAGGTGGCGGATGGGGCCCTCGAGGCCCTGCGCCTGGCGGGCATCCCAACGGATGACTTAAGCCCCAAGGACGTGGACCGCTTCCTGGACCAGGACCTCGACCTGGTGGTGACGGTGTGCGACAACGCCAAGGAGTCCTGCCCGATCTTCCCCCGCCCGGTGCGGACCATCCACCTGCCCTTCCACGACCCCCACGGCGAGCCCCTGGAATCGTTCCTGGCGGTGCGCGACGATATCCGCGCCCGGCTGATCCCGGCGGTGAGCGAGGCCCTGGGCGTTTTGCCATGACCGCGGCGGTCCTGACATCCACCCTGACCTGCCCCCAGTGTGGACACCAGAGCGTGGAGACCATGCCCACGGACGCCTGCCAGTGGTACTACGCGTGCCAGGGATGCGGTGCTCTGCTGCGGCCCAAGCCCGGGGACTGCTGCGTCTTCTGCTCCTACGGCACAGTCCCCTGCCCGCCGGTGCAACTGGCCGGGGCCACCTGCCGCGGCACCGCGCCGCCGCTCGCCTGACGGAGAGAACCGATGAGCGCCCAATGCGAGACCACCGCCAAGCGCGCCGCCGGTGCGCCCCTGAGCCAGTTCGAGCGCTGGTTAACCCTATGGGTCGCCCTGTGCATCGTTGCCGGGATCGGCCTCGGCCAGCTCTTCCCGGCCCCCTTCCAGTTCCTCGGGCGCCTGGAGGTGGCCCAGGTCAACCTGCCGGTGGGGGTCCTTATCTGGGTGATGATCATCCCGATGCTGATGAAGATCGACTTCGGCGCCCTGCACCAGGTCCGCTCCCATTGGAGGGGGATGGGCGTCACCCTGTTCACCAATTGGGCGGTCAAGCCCTTCTCCATGGCGCTGCTCGCCTGGATCTTCATCCGCGGGGTCTTCGCCCCCTGGCTACCGGCGGAGCAGCTCGACAGCTATGTGGCCGGGCTGATCCTTCTGGCCGCCGCGCCCTGCACGGCCATGGTCTTCGTGTGGAGCCGCCTGACCGGCGGCGACCCATATTTCACCCTGTCCCAGGTGGCGCTGAACGACACCATCATGATCTTCGCCTTCGCCCCGATCGTGGGGCTCCTGCTGGGGCTCTCGGCGATCACGGTGCCCTGGGATACGCTCCTGACCTCGGTGGTGCTCTATATCCTGATCCCGGTCGGGATCGCTCAGGTGTGGCGCCACCTCCTACTCAAGAAGGGTCAGGCCCAATTTGACGCCACCCTGGCGACCCTGGGGCATGCCTCCATCATCGCCCTGCTGGCAACCCTGGTGCTGCTGTTCGCCTTTCAGGGCGAGCAGATCCTCGAACAACCGCTGATCATCGCGATGCTGGCGGTGCCGATCCTGATTCAGGTCTTCTTCAACTCCTCCCTGGCCTATTGGCTGAACCGTGCGGTCGGGGAGAAGCACAGCGTCGCCTGCCCCTCGGCCCTGATCGGGGCCAGCAATTTCTTCGAGTTGGCGGTGGCGGCGGCCATCTCGCTGTTCGGCTTCCAGTCCGGTGCGGCCCTGGCCACCGTCGTCGGGGTCCTGATCGAGGTCCCGGTGATGCTGCTGGTGGTGCGGGTGGTGAACGCCAGCAAGGGCTGGTACGAGTCCGGCGCCGCCCGGGGAGTCAAGGCGGTGCCTTGAAGCCCCGCGCCTGGGTCGCCAACCGCCCGGCGAGGGATTCATCGATCCGCCGCTCACCCGCTCGCCCCAAGGGGCTGCCCTCTCGGGCCGGGCAGCTTGGAAGGATGGGAGACACTGACCAGCAGGGCCATCCTGCGAGTGCAAACGAGCGCGGCGCGGGGATCGCTCGCTCATCGTTCACGTCCACTCGGAGTAGAGACCATGTTCACCCGCTTCATCGTCGCCACGGACCTCTCGCCGGCCTCCTTCGCCGTGGTGGTGGGCTGCCTGGGCGGATTGGCCGCATTCGGGGCCCGTCATTGCCTGCTGCTGCAGTGCCTCGATCTCCAGGAGGCCGCGTCCACCGCCTTGTCCTACTCCACGGATCCCTTGGAGGCCGTTCTGCGCCAGCAAAAGGAGGGCCTGGAGGCTCAGGGCTACCAGGTCGAAACCCGGATCGTCCCGGGATTCGCCAAGCGCGAGATCAACCACATCGCCGATGAAGAGGATTACGCGCTCATCGTGGTGGGCGCCCTCGGCCAGTCCATGGTTCATGAGGCACTGCTCGGCGGCATCGCCACCCAGGTCATCCACAGTGCGCGCAAACCGGTGCTGGTGGTGCGCCTTGAGCACGACCCGCAAACGGGCGAGGCACGGGTCTGCCCGACCCAGTGCGACCTGAGCACACACGTTTTATTCCCCACCGACTTCTCGGAGAATGCCGATCACGCCTTCACCTATCTGGAGCATCTGGTGGCGAGCGGGGCGCGCCGGGTCACCTTGCTGCACGTGCAGGACCGCACGCGCATCGATCCGCACCTGTCGCACCGGCTGGAGGAGTTCAACGCCATCGACCGGGAGCGCCTCAGGGTGCTGCGGGAGCGGCTCACTAAGGCGGGCGATGCCACGGTGGAGATCGACTTGCGCTACGGGTCCCCCGCCACCGAGATCGTGGAGCTGGCGCGACAACGCGACGTGCATCTCGTCGTCATGGGCAGTCAGGGGCGCGGTTTGATCGAGGAGGCCTTCCTGGGTAGCGTGAGCCACCACTTGGCCCGCCATGCCACTGCCCCGGTGCTGCTGATTCCGGCGCCGCGCCCGCACTGAGCGCGGTGCATGCCCTGGGCGCGAATTACTCGCCTCCCTGTCCCCGCGGACCGAGCGACGGGGCGTTGGAGTAAGGGTTTGACAGGCCTGCGGCGCTTGTTCTTTCCACAGGAGCCGCGGACCTTTAGCGGCAAGCGCTGGGTCGACATCGGCCTGCGCTGTGCCCACTTGGTGGGGGTGGCAGGCGTCGGCGGGGGCTTCCTGCTCACCCTGGGGCAGGACCAGTGGCTGACCTTCTGGCACCTGACCCTGGTCTCCGGGGTCCTGTTGTCCCTACTCTACCTGTGGTCCAGCGCCGCCTGGCTGTTGCAGGTCAAGGGCCTGGCTATCATCTTCAAACTTGTGCTGCTCGCGCTGGCCTTGGGCGAGCCGACCTGGCGCGGGACCCTGCTCATCGCAATCATCGTCCTCTCCGGGCTCATTGCTCATGCGCCGGGGAGGATCCGGGGGTTGCGGTGGTGCGGTACCTCGCCCTTGCCCCCGCGTCGCGGACGCTTGCCGCGCGTCACGCGCGACGCGCTCCTTGCAAACCCATTACCGGAGGTGGCCATGACCGAGTTAGAGCATGACACGCTGCGTCAGGCGGTGCGCGAGCGCTACGGCCGGGTGGCCGAGAGCGATGACCCGGGCTGCGGGTGCGAGCCGACCGCCTGCTGCGAGGCCCCCGCGGTCAGTCTGGAGGGACTGTCCCAGGCCATGGGCTACAGTGCTGCCGAGGTGCTGGCCGTGCCCCAAGGCGCGAACCTGGGGCTCGGCTGCGGGAACCCGCAGGCAATCGCCGGACTGAAGGCAGGCGAGACCGTACTCGATCTCGGCAGCGGGGCCGGCTTCGATGCCTTCCTCGCCGCCCGCCAGGTGGGCGAGACGGGCCGGGTCATCGGGGTGGATATGACCCCCGCGATGGTCTCCAAGGCCCGAACCAATGCCCACACGGGCGGCTACCGCAATGCCGAGTTTCGCCTGGGTGAGATCGAGCACCTGCCGGTGGCCGATGGGACCGTCGACGTGATCATCTCCAACTGCGTCATCAACCTGTCGCCGGACAAGGCCCAGGTCTTTGCCGATGCCTGGCGGGTCCTGAAGCCCGGCGGGCGGCTCGCGATCTCCGACGTGGTCGCCAGCGCCGAGCTGCCCGAGGCGATCCGTCAGGATCTGGCCCTTTACACGGGCTGCATGGCCGGCGCATCGCCGGTGTCCGAGCTGGAGGCGATGTTGCGGGAGATCGGGTTCGTCGAGGTCAGGATTGCCCCAAAGGGCGAGAGTCGCTCCTTCATCCGCGACTGGGCGCCCGGGACCCGGATCGAGGACTTTTTGGTCTCGGCCACCATCGAGGCGGTCAAGGCCGAGGGCTGAGGCCTAGCCACGGGGGCCAGACTGGCCCTGTCCCGGTGAAGACGAAGCGAGCCCGCCCGAGCCTCGGGCGCGGCCCGGTGCTACCAGCCAAGGGGGCAGGGCCGCGGAGGTGATGGGTAGAAAGCCCGCGACTTCGACGACGGCGAACAGGGAGCTGGGGCTGAGGCAGCGCGCTCGATTTGCACGATTCGACGGGGCGACCGCTCCGCGACATCACCGTGGCATCTTGACGGCCCTTTTGGCCAGCGCCATGGTGCTTGCGCTGTCCCTCAGTGGGCCGTCGTCCTCTACCCCGGCACCGCGCTGACGGTCGAGAATGCCCTAGCGTGGCCGCCCGGATCGACGAATCCGTGGTGGGCCAGGCCGAGGTGGGCCAGCCGGCCCGGATCAACCTGCGCGGCGGCCAGGATCATGAACGGGATCTTCGCCGGCAACATCGCCGACGGGGTCTGGCTGATCCAGAACACCGACACCGACCTGTGGGTGGTGGAGCGTGACCGCGGCGGGCCCTTCAACGAGCAGTCGCGCCTGCCCGAGGACGCCTACAAGAGCGTCGCGGCCACGCCGGGGGTGGCGCGGGCCTCGCCCTTCATCACTTATGGGGTTCAACGGGAGATCCGCGGACGTGAGCGGCAGTTCACCATCATCGGCTATGACGTCTTCGGCGGCCTGGGCGGTCCCGGCCGCATCGTTGAGGGCCGGCCCATCGAGCGCGCCTATTTCGAGCTGGTAGCGGACAAGAAGCTCGGCGTTGTCCTCGGCGAACGGTTGAGGCTCGGGGTCCATGAGTACAACGTCGTCGGGCTGACCAAGGGCGGGGTGGACTCCGGGGGCAATCCCCTGGTTTCTCTGTCGCTGCCCGACGCCCAGGAGGTCCTCTACCAGCAGGACAACCGGGCCCTGGAGGCCGCCCGAGCGGCGGCCCTCGAGCGCCTGGAG
>JBGSUY010000620.1:0-11106 GCA_041753195.1 Chromatiaceae bacterium | reverse complement strand
GAGTCCGTCCGGCGGCAGGAGCCTCCGGACGGATTCACGAGCGACACGCGACACTCCGGTCGTAGGGCTGGGGGTTGGCCCCGCCTGAGGCGACCTTTGCCTCGGCCGGGCTAGCCAGCATTCGCTTGACGGCGTCGTCCTGGATGTGGAGGTGCACGTCGCGCTGGGGATAGGGTATGCCGATTCCCTCAACGTCGAGGACGGCTCGCCACGGAGCGCCAACGACCGGAGCTGGCCGGGTCCGGCCGCCGCCCGCCACCCAGACAGCTCGGTTCTACCCCGGGTGGATGGTAGCCCGACCACCGCGGCAGGTCGATGTCCGCTTACCGCGGTCCTGTCCACGCCCGCCTGGCGCCGGTGGGTGACCGCATAGCGCGTGAAGCTGCCCCTGACCGCCAGCGCCTGAGCGTCAGAAACTGGCCGGTTGCTGCCGTCGCGAGGATCCAAAGGGTCTTGGCGTAGTCAGGGCTCAGAAGCCGCGGCAACAGCGGTGGCGGAGTCCGGAGGATCCGGCGCGAATTATTCTGAGAGAATCTGGCGGAATAACGTGAGCGACAACACCTAGCCGTCCTCGGCTAGGCGGCGCGCAAGGCCATTGCGAGGTCCTGAGGTGCGCCTGCCGCCGCCTCGGAGGCAATAGGCCCGCGACAGCGTCACCTCGATGTGGATGCGGCAGCCGGGCTCGATCCCCTGCAGCAGGCTGCTGCGGCGGGGGAACTGCGCGAAGATGCGGCCCGCCCCGTCGATCTCGGCCTCGACCTTGACCCGGTCGCCCAAGGTCGTCACCCGCACCACCGTGGCGTGACCTCGGTCGTCGCGCCAGAACTTGAGGTCGTAGAGGCGGATCACGATGCTCACCCGGGTCCCGTCGGGGAAACCGGGAACCGGGATGCGCAGGGGACCGACCCAGGCCTCCCTGCCCTGGACCCTGGCCTCGTAGACATTGGCCTCGCCGATGAAGCGGGCCACGAACTCGGTCTTCGGATGGTCGAGGATCTCATCGGGGGTCCCGGACTGCTCCAGGCGCCCGCGGTGGATGACCATGACCTTGTCGGCCACCGAGAAGGCCTCCTCCTGGTCATGGGTGACGAAGATCGAGGTCACGTGGACCTCGTCGTGGAGCTTGCGCAGCCAGTGCCGCAGCTCCTCCCGCACCTTGGCGTCCACCGCCCCGAAGGGCTCGTCGAGCAGGAGCACCTTGGGTGCCGGGGCCAGGGCCCGAGCCAGGGCCACCCGCTGGCGCTGGCCGCCGGAGAGTTGGCTTGGGTAGCGGTGGCCGAGTCCCTGGAGCCCCATGAGCCCGAGTAGCTCGGCGACGCGTTCCGACTGACGCTGGCGGCTGGCCCCTTGGACGCGCAGGCCGAAGGCGATGTTTTCCTCCACCGTCATGTGCCGGAACAGGGCATAGTGCTGAAAGACGAAACCGACCCCCCGGGCACTGGGGTGGAGGTGGCTCGCCGGCGCCCCATTAAAGTAGACCGCCCCCGCGTCGGCGGTATCCAGCCCCGCGACGATACGCAGGATGGTGCTCTTGCCGCTGCCGGATGGTCCCAGGAAGGCCACGAGCTCCCCGGGCTCCACCCGCAGGCTCACGTCGTTCACGGCCAGAAAGTCGCCGAAGCGCTTGGTCAGCCCCTCGATACGGATACCCATGATTCATAGCTCCCGGCCGCGCCGCCGTTTCAGCCACTCGATGGCCACCAGCAACGCGACGCTGATGACCGCCAGGACCAGGGCCATGCTGTAGGCCGCGGGCTCCTGGCGTTCCTCCAAGGCGTTGTAGATAAAGGTTGTGGCGGTCTGGGTGCGCCCGGAGATGGCACCACCGACCACCAGCACGGCCCCGAACTCGCCAAGCGCCCGGGCCAGGGTCAATACGACCCCGTAGCCCAGCCCGAAGCGGATGTTGGGCAGGGTCACGAGCCAGAAGGTCTGCCAGGGGGAGGCGCCCAGGGTAGTCGCTGCCTGGTCCTCGTCGGTGCCCAGCTCCTCCAGCACATAGGAGACCTCCCGCAGGGTGAAGGGGAAGGTGACGAAGAGCGTGGCGAGGATCAGACCCGGGACCGCGAAGGTCACCTTGAGTCCGAGCAGGTCCAGGCTCGATCCCAGCCATCCGCCACGTCCAAAGATCAGCAGGAAGGCCAGCCCAGTCATGACCGGGGACACCGCCAGCGGCAGGTCCACCAGGGCGTCCAGCACGCGCCGGCCAAGGAAGCGGTGGCGGGTCAGGACCAGGGCCCCGGCGATCCCGAAGATGCCGTTGGCCACCACGCAGATGGCGGCGACCAATAGAGTCAGGAGCAATCCCTCCAGGGCCTCCCGCTGGGTCAGGCCGGCGAGCAAGATCGCAGGCCCGTCGGCCAGGGCGCGGACTGCCATGGCCCCCAAGGGCAGCACCAGGATCAGCCCCAGATAGGCGAAGACCGCCAGTACGATGGACTGCTGGGGGGCGTTCAGGTGCCGGGTGCGGGCTCGCTTAGACATGGTGCTCCCCGGTCGCGCCTTCGATGCCGCGCGCCGCGAATGCCAGGATCAGTGCGAAGGCGAGCAGGACCACGGAGACCGCCGCGGCGCTTTCGGGCTGGCCGCTCTCGATCTCCGCGAAAATATGGATGGGGGCGGTCAGGGTCCGGTAGGGGATGTTGCCGGAGACCACGATCACGGAGCCCAGCTCACCCAGGGCGCGGGCGAAGGAGCGGATGGTGCCGGAGAGGATCGCCGGCAGGAGCGGCGGCAGCAGCACCCGCCAAAAGACGGTCCAGGTCCCAGCCCCTAGGGTGCGGGCCGCTTCTTCCTCGGCCGGGTCCTGTTCCATCAGTACCGGCTCCACCGCCCGCACCACGAAGGGCATGGTGATGAAGAGCAGGGCCAACACGATGGCCATGGGGGCGAAGATCACCGGTGCCCCATGACCGGCCAGCCAGCCCCCCAGCGGCGATTGGGGTCCCAGCAGGATGACCAGCATGACCCCCGTGACCAGGGTCGGGATGGCGAAGGGCAGATCCACCAGGGCCGACAGGAGACCGCGCCCGGGGAACTCGTAGCGTACCAGGGCCCAGGCGGTCAGGGTGCCCATCAAGGCATTGACCACCGCCATGAGAGCCGCCGTCCACAGGGTCAGCAGGATGGCCTGGGCGGCCACCGGGGCCGTGGCGGCCTGCCACAGACCCAAGAGACCGTCCGCCAGACCGTGCTGCACCAGCGCTGCCAGGGGCAGGACCACCAGGACACCGGTGTAGATCAGGACCCCGGAGCGCAGCGCCAGGCGCCCGCGCTGGATGTCGGCGATTTGGGTCGGCCGGTTCATGGCTGCGCCATCAGGGAGGCCATGACCCGTTCGTACACGCCATCGGGGCCAAACAGGGTCCGGATCGCCTCGGGCCAGCCGCCCAGGTCGCGGATGGTGAAGAGGTCCTGGACGTCGGGGAACCGGTCCCGGACCTCGGTCGCCACGGTCTCGTCCACCGGCCGCAGCCCATAGTCGGTGAAGGCCCGCTGCGCCTGCGGCGAGGCGAGGAAGGTGACGAAGGCATCCGCCAGGTCGCGGTTGCCGTGCTGGTCCGCGTTGGCGTCGATCACCGCCGCCGGGTTCTCGATCAGGATGGTGGCTCGGGGTATCACATACGCAGAGTCCTGACCGGATTGACGCGCCACTAGCACCTCGTTCTCGTAGGTGATGGCGGCATCGCCCACGCCCTTCTCGAAATTGACGATGGACTCCCGCGCCCCTTTGTCCATGATGCGCACGTTCTTCAGCACCCTCCCCAGCAGGGTCTCGGCCGCCGCCGAGTCCCCCTTGGGCGCGCTGGTCCCGCCGCGGAGCGCGGCCCCATAGAGGGCGCAGACATTCCACATGGCCCCGCCGCTGGTGCGCACGTTGGGGGTCAGTACGTCGAGACCCGGACGGCCCAGGTCCTGCCAGTCCTGGATGCCCTTGGGGTTGCCGGCCCGTACCGCGATCACGACGATGGACCGGGTGACCATCCCCTGGTTGGGGCCCGCCCGCCAGTCATGTTGGATCAGGCCGGCCTTGGCGATGGTCTCTACATCCGCCTCGAGTGACAGGGCGGCCACGTCCGCCTCGAAGCCGCCGACGATGGCCCGCGCCTGGGCGCCGCTGCCCAGATAGGACTCCTCGAAGCGCACCTCCTCCCCGGTCTTCTCGCGCCAGTAGCGCTGGAAGGCGGGGATGATCGCCTTACCGTAGGCCTCGCGGGGCGTGGTGTAGGCCCCCAGGGTCAAGGTACGCACCGGGGCGCTCGCGGTGGTCGGGCCGGTATCGGGCCCCTCACCGCAGCCGGAGATCAGCAGCGCGCCGCACAGGGCCAGGGGGGTAAGGGCAGGGGACAGGCGTGAGGGGTTCATTCGCGACTCCGAGTGATTGCACGGGGGCATTTCCCCAATCCTCGAAGGGCAGAAAGCGGGCCAGTGGACCTGGGCGGGGTCGTTGGGCAGACAACTGGTGCATTGCGGATGCGACTGTCCACCAAGTCTGGAGTTTTACGGTGGGACAGGGTCCGGAATTAACGGAAATTCCGTGCTCTAATCAGAGAAGCCGTGTTATGTCACGGTTTCTCTGGCTCCTCCGATCGGCAGCTCAGGGCGACCTCGCCCTTACGGTGGCGAGTAGGTGCGGAGGCATCGATCTCCGGGGGGGCGTCCAGCGACCCTTTCCAGGCGCCAGGCCGCACCGTCGGTGGACCTGCGGGTTGCCGCGCTCGGGTGTCGGAGACCGGCCACGCGGCCGGGGTCAGGGGGGTGTTCTGACTGACGGCAAGGCCGGTCCACGCTTAGGCTAGCGCCTCGCCCTTGCTCTCCAGGTCCAGGCGCCTGGCCAACCAGGGAATGGTCCAGCCCTGCAGGACGAGAGAGGCGATCACGACCATGAAGACGACGTTGAAGAAGTTCACGTCGATGGGACCCGGGCTCACCACCGGGATGATCGCGAGGAAGATGGGCACCGCACCGCGCAGACCCACCCAGGCAATGAATGCCCGCTCCTTGAGGGTGAACCGAAAGGGCGCCAGCCCGATGGCCACGGCAACGGGTCGCGCGACGAGGATGAGCACGAGCGCAACCCCGGCGGCGGCGACGACCTCACCGGTCAGCTGATGGGGCGTGACCAGCAGCCCCAGCATGAGGAACATCAGGATCTGACTTAGCCAGGCGAGGCTCCCATGGGTGACGTCCAGCTCATGGCGACGCTCCCCGCCCAGGGGGTGCATCAGGAGGACGCCGCATAGATAGACGGCGAGATAACCGCTGCCGCCGATCAACTGGACCCCGGCGAACAGGGTCAGCGCACCCGCCAGGGCCAGCACGGCGAAGAGGCCGCTCGGCAGCTCGAGCCGGTTGGTCAACCAGGCGAGCACTAGCCCCCCGAGGATGCCCGTGAGGGCGCCGATCCCGAGTTGCTGGACGAATGTCTGGGCGAGCCCCCAGGAGATGGCGCCCCCGCCAGAATCGACCAGGGAGACGAAGACGACGGTGAGGAAGATCGCCATCGGATCGTTGAGGCCGGACTCCACCACGATGGTCTCCATCACCCGACCCCGCAGCCGGATACCGCGCCCCTGCAGGAGCAGGAAGGTCGCCGCCGCGTCCGTGGATCCGACGACGGAGCCGAGCAGCAGGGCCACCGGCAAGGAGACGCCAAAGAGCCAGACGGCGACGCCAACGACACCTGCGGTCAGGATCACGCCGAGGGTCGCCAGGGTCAGCGCCGGCCCCCAGCAGACCCGGATTGCCGCGACCCGCGTGCCCAGGCCGCCCGCGAAGAGGATGACCGCGAGCGCAATGCTGCCGACGTCGTAGGCTAGGTTGAAGTCGTTGAACTCGATACCGCCGGGCCCGTCCTGTCCCACCAGCATGCCGATGGTGAGGAAGACCAACAGAATGGGTGCGCCGAGCCGACTGGCCAGCGGACTCACCAAGACGCTGAGCAGGACGAGTCCGGCGCCGACAAGAAGGGAGAGCTCGAGAGGGTGGGCCAAGTGACGTTCTCCCCAACAGTGTCGCGATGGAAGGCGTCGGGTCTCGACCGGCACCCAGGGGGTGGAGTGCTAGCGGACGCGTCGACAGTCGCTGGACCTCACCCATCATTGATGTGGCGCTTGCGGTGCACCACGATGTTCTGCCCATCCGGATACTTGAGTTTTGGCGGTGGGCCCTTGGCTTCGTCGCCGAGGGCTCCGCTCGAGATGCCGAAGGCGAGACCGGTCCCCAAGAGCAGCGCGCCTACAGGATTCCCCTTCAGGATGCCTTAAGGTTGACCGCGCTATCATGCATCTCGACTTCGATGGCTTCTGCTGCCAAGGTGCCGACGCGAGGGCCCAGGGGCTGTACCTTGCCTTCTCGCGACCTACGGGGCTTCGACTCTTCGGGCTTGAGTCAGCGAAAGTCGGCTGCCCCCCTCACCGCTGAGCCAGGAATCTTCCCATGGCGCATGTGGACCCCAGTCCCTTTTACCAGAAACGGCCACCACTGGCTCCGCATCGTGGCGCCAGCCCGGCACCAGGAACCAGCGTCCTTGTCGGCGAGCATCTGGCGAACGCGATCAAGGCGGCGCCGGCGGGTCGCCGGATCGGCATGCGCCTCGCGGCCTTGGGGGGGCATCTGCTGTTGGTTCTCGATGTGCCGGCGAGGCCTGGGGCCGAGAAGCACCCGGAAGACGTCTATACCCGCATCTGCGTCCCGCCTCAGGACTCGTCGAGCCCGCTCGACGATGTGGTCGGGGCCATCGAGCGCGGGCTCGGTGCCCTGTGCGGCGTTGAGGCTGCGCTGGTGCACCAGGACGGAAACGGCGCGCTCGCCGTCGAGATCACGCGATCGAGTCGCTCAGACGCTCTGTCCTGAGCCCGGTCCCTTACTGCCCCCTAGTCGCCGGCCTGCATCGAGTCGCCTGAGTCAGGGCGAACGCTGCCCCTGCCGGTCCGCGGGACGCTACCGGCGCCTTCCGCCGATCCGAGCAGGGTGAGCGCCCAAGGGAACGCCAAGACCCAGGCCCCCTTTGAGTCGTTCAGGTTGTCCTCAGGCGAAGGTCCGCAGGAAGAAGGGGATGACCAGGGCATTGGTCAGGTCGATGAAGAAGGCGGAGACCAGGGGCACGATGATGAAGGCGCGATGGGATGCCCCGAAGCGCTGAGTCACCGCCGCCATGTTGGCCATGGCGGTGGGGGTGGAGCCGAGGGTGACCCCGCCGAAGCCCGCGGCCACCACGGCCGCGTCGTAGTTGCGCCCCATCAGCGGGAACAGGACCAGGATGGTCACCGTCACCGCCAGCAGGAACTGGGCGGCCAGGATGGTCAGGATGGGTCCGGCGAGGTCGATCAGGGTCCAGAGCTGCATGCTCATCAGGGACATGGCGAGGAAGGTGCCCAGCGAGATGTCAGCGATCAGGGCGACGGCCGGGCTGCGGGTGGGCCACGGTTTGCCGGTGAGGCTCGGCAGATTCTTCGGCACCAGGTTGGTGATCAGGATGCCGGCGAACAGGCAGGTCACGAAGAGCGGCAGCTTGAGACCCAGGTCGGCAATGACCCCATTGAGCAGGAAGCCCACCACGATACACACATGGATGGCCAGGACGGCCCCGAGGAAGTCCATGTGATCGATCCCCTCCCGCTGCTGTTGCCGCGATAGCCCGACCTCCTGGACCTCCTCGGTGGCCGCCGGAGCGGGGGCGAGTTGGTGCCGCGTAATCAAAAATTTCGCGATGGGGCCGCCCATGATGCTCGCCAGGATGAGGCCGAAGGTGGCGCTGGCGATGCCGATCTCCATGGCGTTGGTGATGCCGTACTGCTCGGCGATGACGGGCGACCAGGCGATCGTGGTGCCATGCCCGCCGATCAGGGACACGCTGCCGCCCACCACGCCCACCGCGGCGGGTAGCCCGAAGAGCGAGGCGATCCCGATCCCGGTCAGGTTCTGGGCCATCATGAAGGCGATGGTGATGGCGAGGAGAATCAGCAGGGGACGTCCGCCGGCCAGCAGGTCCCGGGCGCTGGCATTGATCCCGATGGTGGTGAAGAAGTAGACGAGCAGGATGTCCCGGGCCCGCAGCTCGAACTCCACCGCGATCCCGGAGCCGGCATAGAGCAGGCCGAAGAGGATCGAGAACAGGAGCCCGCCGGTGACCGGCTCGGGGATGCTGAAGGTGCGCAGGAAGCCGATGGCGTCGTTCAGGCGCTTGCCAACGAAGAGCACCAGGATGCCGATGGTGACGGCGAGAAAGGACTCGATGCGCAGCACGCCCTCGATCAGCTCCATGTCTGCCCCCTTGATTGAGTCTTTTGAATCGCCAGCCGGACCGTAGCGGCGCAGCGGGTGTGGAGGAGGCGAGGCTGGAGGCTACTCTGGTCCTGTCGGCGGCGGGAGCCGCTCGATCCGCTGCTCGGAGCTCGGCTCTCCGCCCGGCCCGGGCGAACGGCCGAAAACCATCGTACCACCGAGTCCGGCGGCGAGCCAAAGCTGGCCGAGCGTCCAGTGGAGGGGGTTGTGCCAGTGGCGGGTCCCCGCTACTCTCCCCGGACTTCGCGCCAGAGGATGATCCGTCCGTGATTCCCATCCGCTACGAGAAGGTCCTCTCGATCGTCGGCGATGTCCTGCGGATCGCCCTGCCGCCCCAGACCCGGGAGGACCCCGAAGGTCCCCGCTTCGGTGATCTGGCCCTGGTGACCGAGGGCGCCGCGGCCCCGCGGCTCGCCCAGGTGGTTCGGCTCGACGAGGGGGCGGCCTCCCTCCAGGTCTTCTCCGGCGCCGCGGGCCTCTCCACCCGATCGAATGCCCGGTTCCTCGGTCACCCGCCCCGGGTGGCCTTCTCCGAGAATCTGCTCGGGCGGGTCTTCTCCGGGGATGGGCGCCCCATCGACGGCGGCCCCAACCTGGAGCACGACCCCCAGGTGGAGATCGCCGGGCCCTCGGCGAATCCGGCGCGCCGGGCCCTGGCGTCGCGGATGATCCGCACCAACGTCCCCATGATCGACGTCTTTAACTCCCTGGTGGAGAGCCAGAAGATCCCGATCTTCTCCTCCGCCGGCGAGCCCCACAATGCCCTGCTGGCCCGCATCGGGGTCCAGGCCGAGGCCGACGTGGTGGTCTTCGGCGGCCTCGGCCTGACCTTCGACGAGTTTTGGACCTTCCGCGCAGCGTTCGAGGACGCGGGTGTCTTCGCCCGCACCGTCATGTTCGTCAACCAGGCCTCGGACCCGGCCCTGGAGCGGCTGCTGGTTCCGGACATGGCCCTGGCGGTGGCCGAGCACTTCGCGGTGGAGGAGAAGAAGCGCGTCCTGGTGCTCTTCACGGACATGACCGCCTTTGCCGATGCCCTGAAAGAGGTGGGCATCGCCATGGAGCGGGTACCCTCGAACCGGGGCTATCTGGGCGACCTCTATTCCCAGCTCGCCCGCCGCTACGAGAAGGCGGCGAGCTTCCGCTCCGCGGGCTCGGTGACCATCCTCACGGTGACCACCATGCCCGGGGGTGATGTCACCCACCCGGTCCCGGACAACACGGGCTACATCACGGAGGGCCAGTTCTACCTCAAGGACGGGGCCATCGAGCCCTTCGGCTCCCTGTCCCGATTGAAGCAGCACGTTATCGGTAAGGAGACCCGGGAGGACCACAGCGCGGTCATGAACACCATGATCCGACTCTTCTCCGAGGCTCGGGACGCCCAGCGCAAGCAGGCCATGGCCTTCGAGCTCTCCGAATACGACGAGCGGCTCATCCGCTATGGCGAGCTGTTCCGGGAGCGCTTCATGTCGATTGAGGTCGCCCTGCCCCTGGAGGAGGCCCTGGACCTCGGCTGGCAGACCATGGCCGAGCTCTTCTCCCCCGAGGAGCTCCTGGTCCGCCAGGCCCTGATCGAAAAGTACTATCCGCGCAAGGGGGCCTGAGGCCGTGGCCCGCGTCCCCTTGAGCAAGTCCCAGCTGGCGCGCGAGAAGGCCAATCTGGCCTCCTATAACCGATACCTACCGGCCCTGGACCTCAAGCGCCAGCAGCTCATGGGCGAGCGCAACCGTGCGCGGCAGGCGCTCGCGAGCCTGCGTGAGCAGCTGCGGGCGCAGGTGGAGACTGTGGGGGCCGAGATCCCCATGCTGGCGGAGCGCCGGATCGATTTAAAGGGTCTGGCCCGATTGGAATCCGTGACGATGGGGACCCAGAACGTGGCGGGGGTGCGCCTGCCCATTGTCGAGGCCGTCGAGGTCCGGATCGCCTCCTACAGCCCCCTGGTGCGTCCCCATTGGGTGGACGCCGTGGCCGAGCGCCTGCGGGAGGCCATCCGACTGCGGGTGGAGCTGCAGGTCGCCGAGCGGCGGATCGCCGCCCTCGACGCGGCGCTGACCAAGGTGACCCAGCGGGTCAACCTGTTCGAGAAGGTCCTGACCCCGGAGGCCAAGGAGAACATCCGGCGCATCCTGGTCTATCTGGGGGACGCGGAGCGGGCCGCCGTGGTGGGCGCCAAGCTCGCCAAGCGCAAGCGCGAGGAAGAGGCCGCGGCCTTGGCCCAATCTCTGAGCCAGTCACTCAGCGGCGCCGGAGGGACGGCATGAGCATCGTGCGGCTTTCCCGTGTCAGCCTCTGCGGCCGCTTGCAGGACAAGGAGTCGGTGCTCGACGGCCTCCAGGCCCTGGGGGTCCTGCACCTGATCCCACTGCGCCCCCCCGAGCCCCTGGCCCCGGTGGATCCCGAGGGACGGCGCCGCGCCCAGACCGCATTCCGCCACCTGATGGAGACACCGGAGAAGCTGCGGCCCTATCGGTCCGATCAGGCCTTCGATCTCGAGGAGACGGTCGCGCGGACCCTCAAGAACCGGCGCCGCTTGCGGGAGCTCGGCGACCGCCGGGACGCGCTCCAGGCCCGCATCGCCGATCTCGCCCCCTGGGGCGAGTTCCAGCTCCCGTCGCTCGAGGCGATCGGCGGTCTGCGGCTCTGGCTCTATCCGTTGCCGATCAAGGACCGCTCCGCACTCGATCGGCTCACACTGCCCTGGGCCATCGTCGGCCGGGGGCCGACCACCCTGCATGTTGCGGTCATCGCCCGGGACGAGCCCCCGGTCAACGTCCTGCCGGTCCGGCGGATCCGGGCGGGTCTGGGGCCGCTGAGCC
>JBGSUY010000619.1:0-3762 GCA_041753195.1 Chromatiaceae bacterium | reverse complement strand
CTGGCTGAAGAGCCGGCTGCGCGCCTTCATCGGCCGCGACGTCTTTCGCGCCATCCTGATCGAGCGGGACCCTGAGCGCCGGGTCGAGGACCCGGTCGAGCAGATGGCGCGCGCGCTCGACGAGCGTTCGTCGCTGATCGTCTTTCCCGAGGGCACCCGCAACACCGGCGATGAACCGCTGCTGCCGTTCAAGACCGGACTCTACCACCTCGCCCGCGCTAGGCCTTCGGTCGAGATGGTGCCGGTGTGGATCGCCAATCTGAACCGCGTCATGCCGAAGGGCGAGTTCGTGCCGGTCCCGCTGATCTGCACCGTCACCTTCGGCGCGCCGGTGAAGGTCGGCGAGACGGAGACGAAGGACGAGTTCCTGGCGCGCACCCGCGACGCATTGCTGGCGCTCGCCCCGAATGGAAAACGCCCATGAACGCTGCGACATCCACCCCGTTCATCGTCTCTCCGCATCCCGATCTTGTCACCCTGCTCGTCGGCCTGTTCGGCATCCTCGTGCTTGCCTCCGTCATCGGCTACCTGCTCGAACGCAGACTATCGCCGGACGGGTCGAACCCCGTCATCGAGAACCTGAACGACCGCATCCGCGCCTGGTGGGTGATGGTCGCGGTCTTCACCGCGGCGCTGGCCACGGGCGGCATCGGCTCCGTGATCCTGTTCGGGCTCCTGTCCTTCGTCGCCCTGCGGGAGTTCATTACCCTCACGCCCACCCGGCGGGCGGACCACCGCACCCTGTTCTGGGCCTTCTTCGTCTTCGTGCCGGTGCAGTATGTGCTGGTGGCCGTCCACTGGTACGG
Source organism: Chromatiaceae bacterium (assembly GCA_041753195.1). GTDB lineage: Bacteria > Pseudomonadota > Gammaproteobacteria > Chromatiales > Chromatiaceae > Thiodictyon. The sequence goes on along the minus strand of JBGSUY010000619.1, from coordinate 2,956 downwards.
GCTCTTCGCCATCTTCATCCCGGTCTACGCCTTCCTGTTCGTCCCCTTCCGAAGCGTGCTCGCGGGGGATACGGAGGACTTCCTGGCCCGCACCGCCAAGATCCAATGGGGCCTTATGATCGCGGTCTATTGCGTGAGCCACGCCCCGGCCCTCCTGATGCTCCAGATCCCGGGGTATGAGGGCGAGAACGCCAAGCTACTGCTCTATCTGATCATCGTTGTGCAGCTCTCCGACGTGCTCCAGTATGTCTTTGGCAAGACCCTGGGAAGGCATCGAATCGCCCCCCGGGTAAGCCCCAACAAGACCTGGGAGGGGGCCATCGGCGGCATCGCGGCCGCCAGCCTGGTCGGTACCCTGCTGTGGTGGGCTACCCCCTTTACGCCCTGGGAGTCCGCGGGGATCGCGCTCCTCATCAATCTCGCGGGCTTCGCCGGCGGGCTCTCCATGTCCGCCATCAAACGCGACCGGGGGATCAAGGACTTTGGCAACCTGATCCAGGGACACGGCGGGGTGCTGGACCGCATCGACTCCCTGTGCTTCGCCGCGCCGCTCTTCTTCCATCTGGTGCGCTACGGCTATACGTGACGGAAGGGCCTAGGGCCGAGCGCCAAGGGCCAGGGGGTGCGATGCTTGCCTCGGCCCTCGGCCCTCGGCCCTCGGCCCTCGGCCCTCGGGCCGATGCTATAGTTTGCCGGTCCGATAAGAACTTGAATCACCCGGAGGTCAGCCATGGCTGCGAAGAAGATCCTGATGCTGGTCGGTGATTTCGTGGAGGACTACGAGGCGATGGTCCCCTTCCAGATGCTCCAGATGGTGGGGCACAGGGTGGACGCGGTCTGCCCGGACAAAAAGCCGGGGGACCGGGTGCGCACCGCCATCCACGACTTCGAAGGGGATCAAACCTACAGCGAGAAGCCGGGGCACCTGTTCGCCATCAACGCGGACTTCGCCGCCGTGGATCCGGCCAAGTACGACGCCCTGGTGATCCCCGGCGGGCGCTCCCCCGAGTATCTGCGGCTCAACCCCCGGGTGATCGAGATCGTCCGCCACTTCGCGGCGGGGGATAAGCCCATCGCCTCCGTCTGTCACGGCCAGCAGATCCTGGCGGCCGCCGGGGTGTTGGAGGGCAAGCACTGCACCGCCTATCCGGCGGTACGGCCCGACGTGGAGCGGGCGGGGGGCACCTGGTGCGAGGTCAACGAGACCTTCTCTAACGCCTACACCGACGGCCGGCTGGTGACGGCTCCGGCCTGGCCCGCCCACCCGGAGTGGATTCGCAAGTTCCTGGAGGTGCTCGGGACCCGCATCGAGCCCTGACACGTCCGTCTCGGCCACCGTGCACCACCGGGTCTTCGTCTACGGCACCCTGCTCCGCGGGGAGGTGAACCACCACCGCCTTGCGGGTGCTGAGCTGCTCGGAGCCTGCCGCACCGAGCCCTGCTTCACCCTATTCCACCTGGGGGCTTATCCGGGGCTCGGCCGCGGTGGTCGCACCGCCATTGCCGGGGAGGTCTATCGGGTGGACGGGGCGGGTCTGCGTTATCTGGATCGGCTTGAGGATTATCCCCGGCTCTATGACCGCACGCTGATCCCGACCCCCTTTGGTCGCGCCTGGGTCTATCTCTACCGGGGGGATCTCAGCGGACGCTCGGTGATCCAGGGGGGCGACTGGCGGGACTTCGCGGCGGATCCCGACTCCTACCGTGCCGCCGGCATCCGCGGCAAACGGGATCCCAAGAACCGCCGGCACGCGCGGGCCGCGGGCGGTGAGACGCTCATGGCTCAGCACGCGCCCCAGGTCGAGCACATCCGCTAATACCCGCGTCGTGGCGTTCGGTTGCGGCACGCCAATGTCGCTCCCGTCCCGACGCATAAGGAGGGTTCATGTCAGAAGAAGGCCGTTTCACCATCTATCTCGAGCAGCGCGAGGGCTTCCAGATCAACGTGAAGTTCGACTGGAAGCGCGCCGCCGACGTGCTGATGGACGAGCCTCCGCCACTCGGCGAGCAGGCCGGTCCCAACGCCTCCCGGATGTTGGCGGCGGCCGCCGCCAACTGCCTGTCCGCGAGCCTGCTCTACTGCGTCTTCAAGGAGGAGCCGCCGGACAACTGTCTGCGGGCCGAGGCCACGGCCATCATGGTGCGCAACGAAAAGAAACGCCTGCGCATCGGCGGCCTGGAGGTGCGGCTGGTGGTGAGCGACCTGGTGAAGGAGAACCCCCGCTTTGCCCGCTGCAAGGGACTCTTCGAGGACTTCTGCGTGGTGTCCGCCAGCATCCGCCGGGGCATCCCCATGCGGGTCTGGGTGGTGGACGGGCAGGGCGAGGTGCTGCACCAGTCCGAGTGACAACCGGGCGCCGGTCCGCTCCTATGCACAGCGTCCGTGGCTCGACAGGGCCCAAATGGTGCTGAGCTGCCCGATCGGCATGGCGGGCCGGGGCCCGATACCCGGTATGCGGATCCAGGATGCCGCCGAGCTTCCGGAGGCCTTCGCTGCCCTGGGCCTCTCAGGCCCGAGACCCGTCCTGGTGTTGGTGGGCGGTGCCGCCAACCTGGACCCGCAATTGGTGGACCCCCTGCTGAACCTCTTCGAGTCCCTGGCGCCCTGGCTCCAGCGGACCGGGACGGTCGTCATTGATGGAGGCACCGCCTATGGCGTCATGGAGCTCATGGGACTGGCCAGACACCGCACCGGGAACCTGTTTCCCCTGGTCGGGGTGCCCGCGATCGGGACCGTTGAAGTCCCCGGCCCGGAGGTCGGGGTTCCGAGGGGGACGGCGGCCCTCGACCCCAATCACAGCCACTTTATCCTGGTCCCCGGGTGCCGCTGGGGCGATGAGTCTCCGTGGATTAGCGCGGCGGCGGAGGCCGTCGCCGACGGGGGGGCGAGCCTGACCCTGGTGGCGGCCGGCGGCGAGGTGACCCGGCTCGACGTTACCCACAGCCTAAGGGCTCG
>JBGSUY010000618.1:0-8002 GCA_041753195.1 Chromatiaceae bacterium | reverse complement strand
TCGACGAGGGTCTGGTGTCGGTCCAGGACGCAGGTGCCCAGCTCGCCGCCCAGCTTCTCGACGCCCGGCCTGGCCAGCGGGTCCTGGATGCCTGCGCCGCACCGGGGGGCAAGACCGCCGCCATCCTGGAGCGGGCAGGTCCCGGGCTCGACCTGGTGGCCATCGACAGTGATCCCGCGCGTCTCGAGACCGTCAAGGAGGGCCTGGCCCGGCTTGGACTCTCCGCCCGGGTGGAGCGGGGGGACGCCGCGGAGCCTCGCGGCGACTGGGCCGCCCGGCCCTTCGATCGCATCCTGCTGGACGTGCCCTGCTCCGCCACCGGGGTGATCCGCCGGCACCCGGATATCAAATGGCTGAGCCGCGCCGCCGATATCCCGGCCCTGTGCGAGCTGCAAGGACGTGTCCTGGACGCCGCCTGGGGTCTGCTCGCCCCGGGTGGTCGCCTGCTCTATGTCACCTGCTCCCTGCTGGCGGCGGAGAATCAGGATCAGGTGGCCGCCTTCCTAGCCCGCACCCCGGAGGCCCGGGAGCTCCCCCTGCCCGGGGTCTGGGGCCTTGCGCGCAGCCACGGGCGGCAGCTCCTGCCCACCGTCGGGGGCAGCGACGGCTTCTACTACGCCCTGCTGGACAAGGTCCCCGTGGAGCCGGTCGCCCGATGAGCCGGCGTTCCTGCGATCGAGGGCTCGGTCCCTGGGTCCTGGGCCTCTGGGCCTTGGGTCTTGCGCTGTGCCTGCCGGTTCCGCTTCAGGCGGGCGATGCGTTCCTCATCAAGGAGGCGAGCACACGACTCGAGGAGGGGATCTTCGTCCTCGACGCGGACATCGAGCTCCGCTTCTCGCCCGAGGCCCTGGACGCCCTGGACAACGGCGTGCCCCTAACCATCGTGCTCCATTTTCAGGTGCGCCGAGCCGACGCCTGGATCTGGGAGGACAGCGCCTCCGACCTTCGGCTCCGTTATGCGGTGCGTTACAAGCCCCTGTCCGAGCGCTACGAGGTCTACCGTCTCCCGGGTGACCGGGGCCGCAGCTTCGTCTCCCGGGAGGCAGCCATTGCCGCCCTGGGGGAGCTCCGAGGCATCCAAATCGTGTCTAAGGACCGCCTGGACCCGGAGGTCGACTACCAGGTCCACATGAAGGCGGAGCTGGACATCGAGGAGCTGCCCCTACCCCTGCGACCCATCGCCTACCTGCGTCCCGCCTGGAAGCTCGGGAGCTCCTGGACCAAATGGCCGCTGACGCCCTGAGACGCCTGCGCGGTCTGGGTGCCGTCCCGGTCGCGGCGCTGCTCATCGGGCTCTTCGTGGCCCTGGTGCTGATGCGCGACGCGGTGGAGAACTCCGAGGCACTGTCGCGCGCCTTCGTCCCCCTGCTCGCCATGGTGCTCGCCGGACTGCTCGCCCTCGCGGTCCTGGTGGTGGTCAACGTGGCCAAGCTGCTGCGCCGCTACCGACAGCAGGCGGCGGGCTCCCGGCTCACCCTGCGTATCCTGGTGCTATTCGTCCTGATCTCGCTCCTGCCGGTGGGGGTGGTCTATTACTTCTCGCTTGGGTTCCTCCTGCGTGGCATCGACAGCTGGTTCGACGTGGAGATCGGGCGCGCCATGCAGGACGCCCTGGCCCTGAACCAGGCCTCCCTGGACATCAATCAGCGGGTGCTCAGCAAGTACACGGAGCAGCTCCTGGCGGGCATCCAGGACCGCTCGGCCACCGCCATCGCGCTTACCCTCAACAGCCTGCGCCGCCAGGCGGCGGCCGAGGAGCTGACGGTCTATGGTGTGGGTGGCCAGGTCCTGGGAACCGCCAATCAGGACCCCACCAAGCTGGTGCCCAGCCAGCCGGAGCGGGAGATCCAGCAGGAGCTGCGGGCCGGGAACAACTACGTGGGCCTCGAGCCCGGCCCGGGGGACGAGCTGGTGGTGCGGGTTCTGGTGCAGGACCCTGGGGGGCGTCCCATGACCATGCAGGCCATCTTCCCCACCTCGGCCCGCATCACCGAGCTCTCGGAGCGCCTGGAGACGGCCTACAACCGGTATAAGGAGCTGGCCTATCTGCGCGAGTCCCTCAAGCTCAGCTTCTCCCTCACCCTATCGCTGGTGCTGTTGTTCGGGGTCATGGCGGCGCTCATCGCGGCCTTTCACACCGCCCGCCGTCTGGTGGCCCCGGTGGCGGACATTGCCCGCGGTACCCGCGCCATCGCCGAGGGCGACTACGAGCAGCAGCTCCCGCTGCCCAAGCACGACGACGAGCTGGCCTTTCTGGTGGCCTCCTTCAACACCATGACCCGGCGCATCGCCCAGGCCCGGGACGCGGCGGCACGCAGCCAGCAGGCGGTGGAGACCCAGCGGGCCTACCTGGAGACGGTGCTGGGCCGACTCTCCTCCGGGGTCATCGCCTTCGACGACACCCAGCGCCTACGTACCGCCAATCCGGCGGCGCGGCAGATCCTGGCGCTGACCCTCGACGGCGAGCCCCAGCCGACCCTGATGGACATGGAGCGGGGGCAGCCCTGGCTCACGCCCTGGACCGAGACCGTGAGCCGGCACATCTCGGGCGGCCAGGACTGGCGCGCCGAAATCACCCTGCACCGGGCCGAGGGTCGCCAGACCTTGCTGTGCCGGGGCAGCGCACTGCCCCTGACAGGGAGCCAGGAGGGCGGCGAGGAGCGTGGCCACGTGGTGGTGTTCGATGACATCACCACGCTCATCAGGGCCCAGCGGGATGCCGCCTGGGGGGAGGTGGCCCGGCGTCTGGCTCACGAGATCAAGAACCCCCTGACCCCCATCCAGCTCTCCGCGGAGCGGCTGCGCCACAAGCTGCTGGCGAAGGCCGAGGAGCCCGATGCCCAGATCATCGACCGCGCCACCCGCACCATCACCCAGCAGGTCGAGGCCATGAAGTCCATGGTCAACGACTTCTCGGACTATGCCCGCTCGCCCCAGATCCAGGCCGAGCCCTTCGAGCTGGATCGGCTGGTCCAGGAGGTCATGGACCTGTACAAGAGCGCCGGGTCCGGGGCCATCTCGGTGCTGCTTGGGGCCCCCAAGGCCCAGGTGCGCGGCGATCCGCTGCGCCTGCGTCAGGTCATACACAATCTGGTGAAGAACGCCCTGGAGGCACTGGAGGGTCGCGGCGACGGCCGCATCGAGGTCTCCACCAGCCGCCCCGACGACCCGGACCTGGAGCTGGTTCAGCTCAAGGTGGTGGATAACGGCCCGGGCTTCGACGAGGAGGTCAGGGATCGGCTGTTCGAGCCCTATATCACCACCAAGTCCAAAGGCACGGGCCTCGGATTGGCGATCGTTAAGAAGATAATTGAGGAGCACGGCGGTATGATCGCCGCGGAAAATACCGGCAGCGGAGCCCTGATCCGCATCCGCTTGCCGGTCTGGCGGGCGGGTCAGCCCGAAACGGCCCCCTCCCAGGCCCCCCAGTGGGTGCGGAACGGTACACAGGAACGAGCACCATAGGCACAGCCATGAGCGCCACCCACATCTTGGTCGTCGATGATGAGCCCGACATCCGGGGCCTGGTCCAGGAGATCCTGGAGGACGAGGGTTATCGGGTGGGGGTCGCCGACAGCGGAGAGGCCGCGCGGCTCGCCCTGCGGGAGCGCCGCCCTGACCTGATCCTGCTCGACATCTGGATGCCGGACCTGGACGGCATCACCCTGCTCAAGGAGTGGGCGCAGGACGAGGGGCTTCCCTGTCCAGTCATCATGATGTCCGGCCATGGGACCGTGGAGACGGCGGTGGAGGCCACCCGGCTCGGGGCCTACGACTTCCTGGAAAAACCCCTGTCCATGGCCAAGCTGCTGCTCACGGTGGAGCGGGCCCTGGAGGCGGACAAGCTCCAGCAGGAGAATATCGGGCTCAAGCGCCGCGCCCCCCTGGTGCAGGAGCCGGTGGGGCGCAGCGCCGCGGTCCAGCGCCTGCGCGAACAGGTCAAGCGCATCGCCCAGCACGACACCTGGGTGCTCATCACCGGGGAGGCAGGCAGTGGGCGGGAGACATTCGCCCGTTACCTGCACGCCCAGAGTGCGCGACGCGAGCGCCCCTTCGTGGACCTCAGCGTCTCCGGTCTGGCCGGGGGCAATGCCGCCCGGGAGCTGTTCGGGGCCGAAGAGGGGGGACACACTCACTATGGGAGCCTGGAGAAGGCCGCCGGCGGGACCCTTCTCATGGACGAGGTGACGGACATGGACCTGGAGGCCCAGTCGCTTCTCCTCGGCGCCCTGGACAGCGGGTCCTTCCTGCGGGTCGGGGGGGTGGAGCCGGTCACCATCGACGTGCGCATCGTCGCCGTCAGCCAGCGCAACCTGGAGGATGAGGTTCGGGCGGGCCGTTTCCGGGAGGACCTCTTCTATCACTTGAACGTGGTACCCCTGAACATCCCCGCCCTGCGGGATCACGCGGAGGACGTACCGGATCTGCTGAATTTCTATTTGGACTACTTCGCCACCCACGAGAAGCTCCCCTACCGCCGCTTCAGCGTGGGGGCCCAGAACTTCCTGCGCAACTACGGCTGGCCCGGCAACGTGCGGGAGCTTAAGAACCTGGTGCAGCGGGTCCTGATCCTGGGGGCCGGTGACGAGATCAGCCAGAAGGAGGTGGAGACCGCCCTGGGCGCCCCGCCCCCTGGCCAGCCTCAGGCCCTGGAGGGGCTGGTGTCCTTCGATCAGCCTTTGCGCCAGGCCCGGGAGCAATTCGAGAAGGCTTACCTCGACTATCAGCTCGACAAGCACGCGGGCAACGTAAGCAAGATGGCCAAGGAGGCAGGCATGGAGCGCACCCACCTCTATCGCAAGCTCCGCTCCCTGGGGGTCGAGATCAAGGAGAGAAGGTAGATGAGGGCCAAGGGCCAAGGACCAAGGGCCAAGGGGAGTTGGCTGGGGATTCTGGCCGGCATCCTTGGGGTTGCCGCGGGCCGCCGGTCTCGACCATCGGGCGAGAGGGCCCTCGGCCCTCGGCCCTTCCGCGATGAAGATCATCATCCTCGGCGCCGGCCAGGTTGGCACCTCGGTGGCGGCCAACCTGGTCAGCGAGGCCAACGACATCACCGTGGTGGACCAGGACCCGGATCTGCTGCGGGACCTGCAGGACCGCTTCGATCTGCGCACCGTGCTGGGCCACGGGGCCCACCCGGACGTGCTCCTGCGGGCCGGGGCCGAGGACGCCGACATGATTATCGCGGTGACCAACAGCGATGAGACCAACATGGTTGCCTGTCAGGTGGCCTATACGCTTTTCCATACCCCCACCAAAATCGCCCGGGTGCGCGCCCAGGGGTTCCTGGACCAACCCCGGCTGTTCGGCACCGAGGCCCTGCCGATCGATGTCCCCATTAGCCCAGAGGCCCTGGTCACCGACTACATCCTGCGCCTGATCGAGAACCCCGGCGCCCTGCAGGTGCTGGATTTCGCGGGCGGTCGGGTGCGACTGGTAGCGGTCAAGGCCTATTACGGGGGTCCCCTGGTGGGCCACGAGCTTCGCGCGCTCTACGACCATATGCCCAACGTGGACGCCCGGGTGGCCGCCATCTACCGCCAGGACCGGGCCATGCAGCCCCGGGGAGACACCGTCATCGAGGCGGACGACGAGGTCTTCTTCGTGGCTGCGCCCATCCACATCCGGGCCGTTATGAGCGAGCTGCGCCGCCTGGACAAGCCCTACAAGCGGCTGATCTTTGCCGGGGGCGGGAACATCGGGACCCGGCTCGCCCGGGCCACCGAGGACCGCTATCGGGTCAAGGTGATCGAGCGGGACCTGCGGCGCAGCAAGCTGATCGCCGAGCAGCTGGAGAAGACCATCGTGCTCCACGGAGACGCGGCCGATGAGGACCTGTTGCTGGAGGAGAACGTGGAGAACACGGATGTCTTCTGCGCCGTGACCAACGACGACGAGGCCAACATTCTCTCCGCCATGCTGGCCAAGCGCCTGGGGGCCCGCAAGGTGATGGCCATTATCAACCGCCCGGCCTACGCCAACCTGGTCCAGGGCGGCCCCATCGACGTGGCCATCTCACCCCAGTTGGCCACCATCGGCAGCCTGCTCAAGCACATCCGCCGGGGCGACGTGGTGATGGTCCATTCGCTCCGGCGCGGGGCGGCGGAGGCCATCGAGGCCATCGCCCACGGGGACCAGAGCGTGAGCAAGGTCGTCGGGCGCTCCGTCGAGTCCCTCAACCTGCCCAAGGGGGCCAGCATCGGGGCCATCGTGCGGGGGGACGAGGTCCTGATCGCCCACCACGACACCGTGATCCAGTCCGAGGACCACGTGATCCTCTTCCTCCAGGACAAGCGCAAGGTGTCGGAGGTGGAGCGCCTGTTCCAGGTCGGGGTCACCTTCCTCTAGATGAATCCTTGGGCGGTCCAGCGGGTCCTGGGGCTCCTGCTCACGGTCTTCTCCTTCACCATGCTGCCCCCGGTCCTGGTCTCCCTGCTCTACCGGGACGGGGAGGTTTGGCCTTTCCTGACGGCCTTCGCGGTGATCCTCGGGAGCGGGCTCGCAATCTTCCTGCCCGTGGTGAGGATGCGCCACGAGCTGCGCCTGCGCGACGGCTTCCTAGTGGTGGCCCTCTTCTGGGCGGTCCTGGGTCTGGCCGGGGCCCTGCCCTTCATGCTGGCCACGGAGCCCCATCTCTCGCTGACCAATGCCGTCTTCGAATCCATCTCCGGCCTCACCACCACCGGTGCCACGGTGATCCTGGGGCTCGATGGCCTGCCCAAGTCCATCCTCTTCTACCGCCAGCAGCTCCAGTGGCTGGGGGGCATGGGGATCATCGTGCTGGCGGTGGCGGTGCTCCCCATGCTCGGGGTCGGCGGCATGCAGCTCTATCGCGCCGAGATGCCGGGTCCCATGAAGGACACCAAGCTCACCCCCCGTATCACCGAGACCGCCAAGGCACTCTGGTACATCTATCTGTTGCTCACCGTGGCCTGCGCCCTGGCCTATTGGGGCGCCGGCATGACCCTGTTCGACGCCGTGGGCCACGCCTTCGCGACCGTGGCCATCGGCGGCTTCTCCACCCATGACCTCAGCATGGGCTATTTCGACAGCACCGCCATCGAGATGATCGCGGTGATCTTCATGGTCCTGGCGGGGGTCAACTTCGCCCTCCACTTCATGGCGGTGCGGCGTCGGGACGGATTCCTGTACTGGCATGACGCCGAGTTTCGCTTCTATCTGCTGCTGATCGTCGCCGTGACTGCAACGGTGACGGTGGCCCTGTACTACACGGACACCTATATCGACTGGGGGACATCCTTCACCAAGGGACTCTTCCAGGCGGTCTCCATCGGGACCACCACCGGCTTCACCACCGCGGAGTTCTATTTCTGGCCGCCCTTCGTGGAGATCCTGCTGCTCTTCGCCAGCTTCGTCGGAGCCTGTGCCGGTTCCACCGGGGGCGGCATCAAGGTGATTCGCTTCCTGCTCCTGATCAAGCAGGGTCTGCGGGAGGTGGGTCGGCTGGTGCACCCCAACGCTCAACTGCCGGTGCGCATCGACGGCAAGAGCGTCAACCACCGGGTAGTGGACGCGGTCTGGGGCTTTTTTTCCCTTTATGTGGCCAGCTTCACCTTCATGTATCTGCTGCTGGCCGCCACGGGTCTCGACCTGATGACTGCATTCTCCGCCGTGGCTGCCTGCATCAACAACCTGGGGCCAGGGCTGGGTGTGGTGGGGGCCCACTATGACGGGCTGAGCGACCCGGCCAAGTGGGTCCTGTGTTTCGCCATGCTGCTTGGGCGGCTGGAGATCTTCACCCTGCTGGTCCTTCTGACCCCGGCCTTCTGGCGGCGCTGACGGGCAAAGGGCCGAGGGCCAAGAACAAAGGGCCGAGGAGTTGGGGGCGGTGACTCATCCAGATCCGAGGGGACTTTTTTGGGCATCATCGACAATCTTGAGGCCATGCTGGCGCGGGGCCTGGACACGGCGCTCCTTCGCTACAGCCTCGGCAACGAATACCTGAAGGCGGAGGAGCTGGAGACGGCGGCCGTCCATCTGG
>JBGSUY010000617.1:0-1517 GCA_041753195.1 Chromatiaceae bacterium | reverse complement strand
GGCCGCCACGGCCCAGTTCCTGGTGGACGGAGAGCCCCCGCCCGAGGGCTATCGACTGCACCAGCCGGAACTGGCCCAGACCCTGGAGACCCTGGCGCGGGAGGGCCATCAGGGGTTCTACGCGGGCGCCATCGCGCAACGGCTGGTGGACGGGGTGCGTGCCGCGGGCGGCATCTGGACCCTGGAGGATCTCGCCCGGTATGAGGTGGTGGAGCGCGAGCCCATCGTCGGTCACTATCAGGGCTGGCGGGTGGTGAGCGCCGCCCCCCCCTCCTCCGGCGGGGTCCTGCTGGTCTCCATGCTCAACATGCTCTCCGCCCTGGGCCCCTCGACGCTTGAGGGCCCCGGTCGCACCCACGCCCTGGTGGAGATCATGCGCCGCGCCTATCGGGATCGGGCCCTCTACCTGGGTGACCCGGATCAGGTGGAGATCCCGCTGGCCCGGCTCACCCACCCCTACTACGCCGCCGGGCTGATCCGGGACTTCGATCCCAACCGGGCGAGCCCCAGCCTGCTCGACGACCTCCGGTGCCCTCCCCCGGCTGACGGATCCTCCGTCGGGACATCCGAGGGGCAGGAGACCAGCCATTTCTCCATCCTGGACGCGGAAGGCAACCGGGTTGCGGCGACGCTGAGCATCAATTACCCCTTCGGCTCCGGGTTCGTCCCGCCGGGGACCGGGGTGCTGCTGAACGACGAGATGGACGACTTCTCCGCCCAGCCCGGGGTGCCCAACGTCTACGGCCTGGTCGGTGGCGAGGCCAATGCCATCGCCCCCGGCAGGCGCATGCTTTCCAGCATGTCGCCGACCTTCCTGGAGTCGGAGCGGGACCTGGCCATCCTGGGCACCCCAGGGGGCAGCCGGATCATCACCATGGTGCTCCAGGGCATCCTGGCCGCGGTCGAGGGGGTCCCGGTCAGCGAATGGGTGGCGCGGCCGCGCATCCATCATCAGTTCCTGCCGGATCGAATCCAGCTCGAGCCGGGGGCCCTCAGCCCCCAGGAACGGGCTAGTCTGACCACGATGGGGCATACCCTGGATCCCCTAGACCGGCCCTTCGGGAACATGCAGGCAATCCATTGGGACAGGTTGACCAACGCGGTTCAGGCGGCCAGCGACCCCCGCGGAACCGGCAGCGCCCAGCTCCTGGAGCCCGGCCCAGCACCTACCCGATCGCCCGACCAGGCGGCGGCGAATCCAAGCCTTGGCGCGCAAGAATCCGAGTTGTATTCCCATCCAGTACCCGGAACATAGACAGACGATAAAACGCCCCCAGGGGCCACCCAAGACCACGAGGACGAGACCCGAGATGAAGCTCAGAACCCTGTTCACCGCGGCCCTGGCCCTGCTGGCCGCCAGCCTGCTCGCCTTGCCCGAATCCGCCGATGCCAAGCGCTTCGGCGGCGGAGGCAACGTCGGCAAGCAATACAACACCATGCCCCGCCAGGCTCAGCCGCCACAGCAGACCCAGAAAGCGACCCCGAGCCAGGGTCAGGCCGGGGCGGCCCAGCGGGCC
>JBGSUY010000616.1:0-6809 GCA_041753195.1 Chromatiaceae bacterium | reverse complement strand
GGCGGCGGCCCTGCATCGGCTGGGTCGGGGTGCGGAGATCGAGCGCCGCTTCGCCGACCAACCCCTGGCGGCCAATCTCCAACGCCTACTCGACCGGGTTGGGAGGGGGGATGCGACTCCGCTGCCGGAGACCACTAGCCTCGGCCGCTTGTTCGACGCGGCGGCGGGATTGCTGGGGGTGCGCGCGGTCATGGCCTACGAGGGCCAGGCCGCCATGCTGCTAGAGGGCCTGGCGGAGGGCTTCGGGGACCTGGAGCCCTGGACTCAGGGCTACCGGATCGGCGGAGACGGCCGGCTCGACCTGCTGCCCCTCCTGGAACGGCTCGCCGATGAGCCCGACCCGGCCCTCGGGGCGGCCCTCTTCCATGCCACCCTGGCCCAAGCCCTGGCCGAGTGGACGGAGCTGGAGGCGGGGCGCTCGGGTCTCGACTGCATCGCCCTGGGTGGCGGCTGCCTACTCAACCAGCGACTCGCCCGGGACCTGCGCCGACACCTGGAGGGCTCAGGCCTGAGGGTCCTGGAGGCCCGGCGGCTGCCACCGAACGACGGGGGGCTCAGCCTGGGCCAGGCCTGGACCGCGATCCAGTCCCTGAGGAATGATGCGACGACAGAGCCGAAAGCTGAGTTTCGTTCCTCAATCCAGACTACGTGAGCCGGTTGGTTTTGTGCCGTCTCTTAACGCGGAGAATCCGAATCATGTGCCTCGCCATTCCAGCCCGGATCGTTGAGCTCGGGGAGAACGACACCGCCATCGTGGACCTGGGTGGGGTGCGCAAGGACGTCTCACTGGCCCTCGTGGACGGGACCCAGGTCGGGGATTACGTCATTGTCCACGTGGGCTATGCGCTCACCCGCCTGGACCCGTCCGAGGCCGAGCAGACCCTGGCCCTGATGGCCGAGGCCGGCCTCGCCCCCGGTGGGCTCGCGGAGGTGGGGCCGGAGACAGCCCCATGAGATATGTGGATGAGTTTCGCGACGGGACCCTGGCCCAGGGGCTCGCCGGCGCCATCGCCGCCGAGGTGCGGGCGGATCGGCGCTATCACTTCATGGAGTTCTGCGGCGGCCATACCCACGCCATCTCACGCTACGGGGTGCCGGACCTTCTGCCACCCAATGTGCGCATGATCCACGGCCCCGGCTGCCCGGTGTGCGTGCTCCCCATCGGCCGCATCGATCTGGCCATCCATCTGGCCCTCAATGAGGGTGTCATCCTCTGCACCTATGCGGACACGCTTCGCGTCCCGGCCTCGGATGGACTCTCCCTGATGGGGGCCAAGGCCCAGGGTGGCGACATCCGCATGGTCTACGCGGTCACCGATGCCCTGCGGATCGCCCGCGAGAATCCGGGACGGGAGGTGGTCTTCTTCGCCATCGGCTTCGAGACCACCACCCCGCCCACGGCGGTGGCGATCCGCCAGGCCCAGGCCGAGGGCATGCGGAACTTCTCGGTCCTGTGCTGCCATGTCCTCACACCCTCCGCCATCATGAACATCCTGGAGTCACCCGAGGTGCGGCAGCTCGGCACGGTTCCCCTGGACGGATTCATCGGGCCCGCCCATGTCTCCACCGTGATCGGCAGCCGGCCCTACGAATTCTTCGCCGAGGAGTACCGCAAGCCGGTAGTGATCGCGGGCTTCGAGCCCCTGGACGTAATGCAGGCCATCCGCATGCTGGTGCGGCAGGTGAACGAGGGGCGCGCGGAGGTGGAGAACGAGTTCACCCGGGCCGTGACCCCCGAAGGCAACCGCAAGGCCCAGGACCTGGTGTCCGAGGTCTTCGAGCTGAGGCGCAGCTTCGAGTGGCGGGGCCTGGGTGAGGTGCCCTACTCGGCACTCAGGATCCGGGCCCGTTACGGGGACCTGGACGCCGAGCGGCGCTTTGATCTCCGCTACCGCCCGGTCCCGGACAACAGGGCCTGCGAGTGCGGGGCCATCCTGCGAGGTGTCAAGCAGCCCACCGACTGCAAGCTCTTCGGGACCGTCTGCACCCCGGAGTCCCCCATGGGATCCTGCATGGTCTCCTCAGAGGGGGCCTGCGCCGCTCACTACACCTACGGGCGTCACAAGGACGCGGAGGCCCTGGCGTGAGCGGCACGGTCAAGAAGGGATATGCGCGGCCCCTAGACCTCAAGCACGGGCGGGTGGACCTGAGCCACGGGGGCGGCGGTCGAGCCATGGTCCAGCTCATCACGGAGCTCTTCGCCCGGCACCTGGGAAACCCGCTGCTCGCCCAGGGGAACGACGGGACCACCCTGCCCCCACACCCAGGCCGCATCGTACTCTCCACCGACAGCCACGTGGTCTCGCCGCTGTTCTTCCCCGGCGGGGATATCGGCTCCCTCGCGGTCCACGGGACCGTGAACGACGTGGCCATGATGGGGGCCACCCCCTATTACCTCACCGCCGGATTCGTGCTGGAGGAGGGTTACCCCCTGGCGGACCTGGCGCGGATCGTCCAGTCCATGGCCGAGGCCGCCCGCGAGGCGGAGGTCGCCCTGGTGGCGGGGGACACCAAGGTGGTGGAGCAGGGCAAGGGGGACGGGGTCTTCATCACCACCACCGGGGTCGGTTATCTCCCCGAGGGTCTCACCCTCGGCGGCGACCGGGCGCGCCCGGGGGACCTGGTCCTGATCTCTGGCACCATCGGGGACCACGGGGTCGCCATCATGAGCCAGCGGGAGAACCTGGCCTTTGATACACCCATCCTCTCCGACACGGCCCCCCTGAACGGGCTCACCCGAGCCATGCTCGCCAGCGGCGCCCGGATCCGGGTGATGCGCGACCCCACCCGCGGCGGACTCGCCGCGACCTTGAACGAGATCGCCCACCAGTCCGGGGTCGGCATCCATCTGGAAGAGTCCGCCATCCCGGTGCGCCCGGAGGTGGAGGCGGCCTGCGAGCTGCTGGGCCTGGATCCACTCAATATCGCCAACGAGGGCAAGCTCATCGCCATCTGCCACCCGGATGACGGGGAACGGCTCCTCGCCGCCATGCGCGGCCATCCACTGGGCCAGTCGGCCGCCCTCGTCGGGCAGGTGGTGGAGGACCCGAACGGGTTCGTGCAGATGCGCACCCGCTTCGGGGGCCGGCGCATGGTGGACTGGCTCTCCGGGGAGCAGCTACCGAGGATCTGCTAAGAGGTTATGAAGAAACCGTAGCGAGCAGCCTCGAGCGCAAGGAGCCGCGCAGTGAGCGACGAGACATATCAAGTCGGTAGGCGAGGAGCGAACGAGCACGCGACGCCGAGATCGGCGCGCGCAGTAGGTTTATTCACAAGCTCTGAGACCATGCGGATCCTGATCCTCTGCCACGCCTTCAACAGCCTGACCCAACGGCTCTACGCGGAGCTTGCGTCCCTGGGGCACAAGCCCTCGGTGGAGCTCGACATCAATGACGCGGTCACCACGGAGGCCGTGGACCTGTTCCGGCCCCATCTGATCCTGGCCCCTTATCTGCGCCGGGCCATCCCGGAGCCCATCTGGCGCCGGCATCTGTGTCTGGTCATCCACCCCGGCATCGTGGGGGATCGGGGGCCCTCGGCCCTCGACTGGGCCATCCAGGAGGGGAAGCCGGACTGGGGGGTGACCCTGATCCAGGCGGAGGCGGAGATGGACGCCGGCCCCATCTGGGCCAACCGCGGCTTCCCCATGCGCACCGCCAAGAAGTCCAGCCTCTACCGCAACGAGGTCGCCGAGGCGGCCCTGGCCACGGTGCGCGAGGCCCTGGAGCGTCTGCCGGACTATCTGGCTGGCCGCTGGCGACCTCGACCCCTGGATGCGGCCAACGCTCGGGGCCAATGGCGGCCCCTAATGGGCCAATCGGATCGGGCCATCGACTGGGGCCGGGATCCCACCGCCACGATCCTGCGCAGGCTCAACGCCGCGGACGGCTTCCCGGGCGTGCGCGGGGAGCTCCTGGGCCACCCCTGCCATCTCTACAACGCCCGGCCCTTTCCTGCCATCGGCGAGCCCGGCGCATTGATCGGCCGCTGGGGTGACGGGGTCGTCCGTGCCACGACCGACGGGGCCCTCTGGATCGGCCATGTCGAGCGGATGGACGGGGAGCCGCGGATCAAGCTACCGGCCCGGGTGGCGATCCCCGAGCTGGATGGCCTGCCACAGCTCCAGCACCCCGATGCCGGCGACCCGGAAATCCGCTATGAGGAGGCCGAGGGGGTCGGCTACCTCCACTTCGACTTCTACAACGGGGCCATGGGCACCGCTGCCTGCCTCCGTCTGCTGGCGGCCTTCGAGTCCGCGGCCCGGCGCCCGACCCGGGTCCTGGTCATGATGGGCGGGCCCGACTTCTTCAGCAATGGCCTCGACCTCAACCGGATCGAGTCGGCGGAGAGCCCCGCGGATGCCTCACTCGAGAACATCGAGGCCATGGACGACCTGTGCCGCGCGGTGATCACCTGTGGGTCCCAGCTCACCATCACCGCGCTACAGGGCAACGCCGGGGCCGGCGGGGCCTTCCTCGCCCTGGCCGCCGATCGAGTCTGGGCCCGGTCCGGGGTCATACTTAACCCCCACTACAAAAACATGGGCAACCTCTACGGCTCCGAGTACTGGACCTACCTGCTACCCCGCCGAGTGGGGGCGGAGCGGGCAAACGTGATCATGGGCAACCGCCTCCCCTTGAGGGCTCCGGAGGCGCAGCGACTCGGATTCGCGGACGAGAGCTTTGGGGCGAGCCAAGCCGAGTTCCTCAGCGAGGTCCGCCGCCGAGCGGAGGATCTGGCGGCGGCCCCCGACCTCGCGGAGCACCTTGCAGACAAACGGGCTCAGCGCGCCGCGGACGAGGCCATCAAGCCCCTGGCGGATTACCGGGCCGAGGAGGTCGCGGAGATGCGGCGCAACTTCTACGGATTCGACCCCAGCTACCACGTGGCCCGGCACCACTTCGTCACCAAGACTCCACACTCCTGGACGCCCCGCCACCTGGCCCGCCACCGGGAGCTGGGGTGGCAGGTGCCAGGGGACTGATGGCCAAGGCCGATCTGCCCGCGGTGCTGGTGGTGGACGACGAGGTGCGCTCCCAGGAGACCCTGCGCCGCACCCTGGAGGAGGACTTCGAGGTCCACACCGCCTGCTGACCATCCGACGCGCGGCGGAGCTCCACCGCCTGCGGGGGGAGAACCGCCGGCTGGCATTGGAGCTGCGCACCGCCGAGCCGGCACTACGGCGCCAGGTGGGGCCGCCTGCGCCCAGGTGCGGCAGGCCTTCTCGCCGGAGGCTATTGTCCGCGCCCCGGACAGCCCCATGAACGCACGCTGCGACCTGGTGGCCCGGGCGGCCCGCTATGACTTCTCGACTGCTCACCGGGGAGTCGGGCACCGACAAGGAGCTCCTGGCACGGGCCATCCACTACGGGAGCGGGCGTGCGGACCGGTTCCACGACGCCGACGGCGGGACCCTCTTCCTCGACGAGATCGGCGAGACCTCCCCCGGCTTCCAGGTGAAGCTGCTGCGGGTGCTCGAGGAGGGCGAGATCCGCCCTCTGGGCAGCAACCGCTGCCAGCAGGTGGATGTGCGGGTGATCGCCGCCACCAACCGGGACCTCAAGGACGAGGTGGCGGCGGGGCGCTTCCGTGAGGACTTCTACTACCGGCTCGCCACGGTCCCCCTGCATGTGCCCCCGTTGCGGGAGAGGCCCATGGACATTCCGCTGCTCGCCGAGGGCATCCTGCGCCGGGCCGCCCAGCGACTCGGACGCCCCGTGGACGGCTTTGCCCCGGAAGTGCTCGCCTGCCTCGAGGCCAATCCGTGGCCGGGCAACGTCCGGGAGCTGATGAACGAGATCCAGCGCATGCTGTCCCTCTCCGACGGCCCCATCCTCGACGCGGGGCTGCTCTCACCCCAGATCCGGCTCGCTGGCCTTACGCAAACAAACCGCCGAGACCCGGGCCACCGGCGGGCTCAGGGCCGAAGTGGACTCCCTTGAGAGCCAGATGTTGCGGGCGGCCCTGAATCGGCGCGGTGGCAACATTAGCCGCACCGCCGCGGAGCTGGGCCTGTCCCGCCTGGGTCTGCACAAGAAGATGGCGCCACTTGGGCTGCCGTGAGGATAGAGATGGACGCTAGACCCCAAGAGGGGCTCAATCTGCTCTGGCTCCAGTCCGATGGCCGCGGGGGCTGCACCCTGTCGCTGCTGAGCGCCGAGCAGCCTGACCTCTACCAGCAGCTCACCCAGGCCGGGATCCGGCTACTCGGGCACCCGAGCCTGAGCCTGGAGACCGGGCGAGCCGTGCTGGACCTGCTCTGCGCCTGCGAGGAGGGCCGCGAGCCCCTTTCCTGTGCGTGGAAGGCTCCCTGCTCACCGGGCCCAACGGGACGGAACGCTTCCATGTGCTCTCCGGAACCGGCCGACCCATGATCGACTGGGTCCGGGCCCTCGCCGCCCGGGCGCGCCATGTGCAGGCCGTGGTGACCCCGGCCTTGCGCAAGACCGGGCTGCGATGACCGGACTCAGATGGCGGGGCGCGGGCCGCGATCGAGCTGATCCTGGGCCCCTTCAAACCGGGTGGAGGGCGACCTAAAGGTCCGCCTCACCATCGCGGAGGGCCGGGGACAGTCCGCCTGGGTGAGCTCGCCACTCTACCGGGGCTTCGAGGAGATTCTCACCGGTAAGGCCCCCGGGGACGCACTGCTGATCGCGCCACGGATCTGCGGCACCTGCTCCGTCTCCCAGGGCCATGCCGCCGCCCTGCGCCGGCTCGGCAATGGAGACGGTACTACCCGCGGGGGCCGAGCTCATGCGCCTGATGGGGCTCACGGCCGGCCGCTGGCCCCACACCCTGAGCCTCCAGCC
>JBGSUY010000615.1:0-2696 GCA_041753195.1 Chromatiaceae bacterium | reverse complement strand
GCTCGGTGGTGGCCGGTGCCTTGGCGGGCCTGGTACCCTCGTCGCCGAGACCTGCCGCCAGCTCCGGCAGGATGGCGGCGATGGCCTCCTCCGCGTCCGGCCCTTCGGCGACCACCACCACCTTGTCGCCGAAGCCGATTTCGATCCCCATGATGGAGACCACGCTCTTGGCGTTGGCCTGATCCTCGCCCCGCTGGAGCAGGACCTTGGACTTGAAGCGCTTGGCCAGGTTGGCCAGGACCGCCGCCGGGCGGGCATGAAGACCCGTGGTGTTGGGTATCAGGACCGCCTCCGAGGTGACCAGCCGGCCGCCCGCCTGGGCCTCCAAGGCCCCCTCAACCGCCAGGTCCAGGGTCAGCAGAGTGTCCGCGCCCGCCCGGACCCGGCCCGTGGCGGGGTGATAGGCAGTGACCCGCTCCCCGTTGGTCACCACGATCTCGGTCAGGAGACTCTTGGCGTGGGTGGCCAGGAAATCGGCGTCGAACTCGATCAAGGGGTCCCCCGCGGCCACCTTCTGCCCTTCCTTGACCTTCGGCATGAAGCCCTCGCCCTTCAGGTTCACGGTGTCGAGCCCGATGTGCATCATCAGCTCGACCCCTTCAGGGGTCGTGAGGGTCACCGCGTGACCGGCCCGATGGAGCTGGGTCACGATCCCCGGGCAGGGCGCCATCACGGTCTGGCTCAGGGGGTCCAGGGAGACCCCGTCACCCACCATTTTCTGGGCAAAAACCGGATCCGGGACCTGCTCTAGGGGCACGATGATGCCGTCCAGGGGCGCCTTCAGCTCGATGGTTTGCACCGGGACCTCCTTACGTGTGGCTGGCTTGTTGGTTGTTTCGTCGTTGGGGTGACCGAGGATACGGCTGCATACTGGCAGTCTGCGGGCACTACGGCAAACACTCTCCCGCGGGAGAGTCTGGCTTGCGCCTCAACGCCCTGAGACTATAGCGCGTTAAGGCGCGTTAAGTAGACGAGGCTAGGAGGTATGCGTCGGGTAGAGGTATGCGTCGGGTAGAAGATGCGACCGCGGCGGCGCCAAACAAAAAAGGGCCAGCGCGCTTAACGCTGGCCCTTTCGGCCTCAGGCGGGGCTTGGCGCTCCCTAGGGGTTTCGAACCCCTGTTACCGACGTGAGAGGCCGGTGTCCTAGGCCACTAGACGAAGGGAGCGGATCGGGAACGAGGAAAACGCGTATTATACGGAGATCGCACCGCCCCACAAGCGGGGCTTGAACCCATCGTTGGACCAAAAGACCGTGCGCCCCCGCGCGGCGGACCCGGATACGCAAGACCCTGGCAGGGCTCTCCGGATCTACCCGCCGGGACGTCTGACGGGACCGCTGAAGGACCCCGCACCATTGATGCAGGCAACCCAACCCCACGCACCCGAACCCCTGGATCCCCGGGGTCCCCTGGTCGTCCCCAGGCCAGAGCACAACATCTCCCGCGCCCACATCAGCGAGTACGCACTCAAGGTGCTGTACAGGCTGAGGCAGGAGGGCTTCGCCGCCCACCTGGTGGGCGGCGGTGTGCGCGACCTGCTGCTGGGCCACGAGCCCAAGGACTTCGACGTGGCCACCGACGCCACCCCGGAGCAGGTGCGCGCCGTGTTTCGCAACTGCCGGCTCATCGGTCGGCGCTTCCGCCTCGCCCATGTCCATTTCGGCCGGGAGATCGTGGAGGTCGCCACCTTTCGGGGCTCAGGGGAGGACCAGGAGGAGGCAGACCGGCATATAGAGAACGGCATGATCGTGCGCGACAACGCCTACGGCACCATCGAGGAGGATGCCCTGCGGCGCGACTTCACCGTCAATGCCCTCTACTATGACATCCGGGACTTCTCCCTGATCGACTACACAGGGGGGCTTGCCGACCTGCGTGCCGGACAACTGCGCCTGATCGGCGATCCCGAGCGGCGTTACCGGGAGGACCCGGTGCGCATGCTGCGGGCGGTACGTTTCGCCTGCAAGCTCGGCTTCAACGTGGAACCGGAGACGGAGAGGCCCCTCTTCGAGCTAGGCCACCTGCTCGCCGATATCCCGGCCGCCCGGCTGTTCGACGAGCTCATCAAGTTGTTCCACGGGGGCTACGGGGTCGAGGTCTTTGAGAAGCTCCGTCACTACGGGCTCTTCAACCAGCTGTTCCCTGATACGGAGGCCTGCCTGGCCCGGGAGGATCAGTCCTTCCCCGTGACCTTCGTGAGCCGAGGGCTCGCCAACACGGACCGGCGGCTGCAGGAAGACAAACCGGTCAGCGTCTTCTTCCTGTTCGCCGTCCTCCTCTGGGAGCCCGTGCGCCGGCGCTACGAGCAGCTGCTGTCCGGGGGGCGGCCGGCCAACGACGCCATCTTCCAGGCGGCGGAGGAGATCTGCGCCCGTCAGCACCTGCGGGTGGCGATCCCCAAGCGTTTCTCCCTGCCCATGCGGGAGATCTGGTACCTCCAGCCCCGGCTGGCCCAGCGGGAGGGTAAACGCCCCCACCGCCTGCTCACCCATCCGCGCCTGCGCGCTGCCTACGACTTCTTGATGCTTCGGGCCGAGTCGGGGGAGGCGGACCAGGAGCTCGCCGATTGGTGGACCCGGTTCCAGGCGGCGAGCGGCCAGGAACGTATGGCAATGACAGAGGGCGGAAGCGCCAAACGGCGGCCCAGGCGCAGGCGCCGCAAAGGAAACTCCGCGTCGGTTGAGGGGACCGCGCC
>JBGSUY010000614.1:0-6300 GCA_041753195.1 Chromatiaceae bacterium | reverse complement strand
AGGTCCAACGGGAGTGCGCGCAGGGGCGGGAACGGCAAGCGAGCGGCGGCAGGCCAATCCCAGGCCCCGGCCAGGGCCCAGTCCCCGTCGACCAAACCGGTGGCGGCGCAGTCGGTGCAGAAGAAGGCGCCCCGTCGCGGCATTCGTTTGAAGATCGACGACAGTACCGAGGGAGGCGGCCCATGAAGCGGCGCTCTCGGCAGGGCCCGAATCGCTTGCTCGGACCCATGGACTGGGCGACGCGGCAGTGCCCTTGAGTCGCTTCACCTTGTCGAGTATCGGGCTGGCGGTGACCCTATCGATCAGCGGGCAGCCGGGATCCTCCGGGGCCGAACCCTGGGGTGGGGCCGCCTGGGAGCGGTACCAGGGGTCCGGCTACGAAGCGGGTCGCAGCGGTCCTGGGGAACGCCCTTATGAAGGGTATCCCCACCGTTCTGAAACGCCGGGTGCCACCCCGGGGGTTCATCAGGAGCCGTCCTGGACCTCCGGTGACCCGTCGATCCCGGGCGTCCGACGCGCGGGTTTTGGCGACTACCGAGACGAAGCGCCTTATGCCTGGGGGCAAGTCGGGTTCCCCGAAGGTCTCCGCCAGGACCCGCGCGGGGCCTATGCCGGCTCAGGTCCGGAAAGGACCGGGCCCTCTGGACTTGGCTGGCAGGGCGCCTCGGACTATCGCCCGGATGACCGTGACGACGCCTTTCGGTCGCCGGGTCATCCCAACTGGTCGGGGTTTGGGCCAGGCCAGATGCGCCCGCTCCCAGGCGTTGGTCGTGTGGAGCCTACCGGGGAGACCTATCCGGGTTATCGCTTCCGCGGCGACCCGCCGGCCTATCCGGGCCATTGGCAGTCGGCAACCCACGAGTCGGGCTACCGATTTCGCCCCTTGACGGATCAGGAGCGGTGGCGTTTGGGCCAGGGGCCGGAGTTTCGCCCGGACTTTCCTCAGGGATTGGACGATCCCCCGTTTCCGGGGGACCCCTCGCTCCAGCCGGAGGCCGCCTATGGATTCGAGCCGAGCCCTTGGCGGGGTCGCTGAGAGGTAGCAAACGAGCACGCGACGCGGTGATCGGAGGGCGCAGTCGGTTATTCCCAACCTCTGGGCTTTCCCGGGTGGTTCGATGCGTCCTGGTGTCCCGGGAACGAATCGTCACCCGTTTTGACTGCGCCTCGCCGATCCCCGGCGCCGGGCGCTGATTCACACACAATGACGGAGGATCAGGCAGCATGTTCAGGCAAAAGCGCGTAGCGGTTGCAGTGGTGCTCGCGGCCGTCCTGGTGGCCACCGCCCAGGCGGAGACCGGGGCGGTGCAGTTCGCCGCGGACATGGTTCGGCGCGGACCGGATGGGCAGGTGACCTCCGGCAAGATGTTCGTGGGTGACGGGCGCACCCGGATGGAGATGTCCCAGCAGGACCGCGAGGTGATTCGGATCAGCGATCAGAATCGGCATATGGAGTGGATCCTGTTCCCGGCCGAGCAGAATTACCTGGAGCGGGGTGCTCCTTCGGGGGCGGAGGGCGCCCCACCGCCACCCAAGCAGCCCTCCGCGGAGGCAGACCCCTGCGCAGGCATGCCGGGGGTCACCTGTCGCCGGGTCGGCGTGGAGGACGTGAACGGGCGGCCCGCGGTCAAGTGGGAGATGACCGCGAGTCAGGAGGGTAAGACCCTGACCGGTGCCCAATGGTTGGACCAGGAGCGCGGGATGCCGCTGAAGAGTGTCATGCCGAATGGGCCCACCATGGAGCTGAAGATCCTGGGTCAGGAGACGATCGACGGTCGCAAGGTGGAGAAATGGGAGATGACCATGACGGCCCCCAAACAGCAGCCGTCGCGAACCTTCCAGTGGTATGACCCGGAGCTCAAGCTGGCGGTGCGGGAGGAGTTCCCGGGGGGCTATGTCAGCGAGCTCAAGAACATCCGCCTCGGTCCGCAACCCGACGACCTGTTCAGCGTCCCCGCCGGCTACACCCGCATGACCATGCCTGAAGCCGGTCAACAGCCGCCCCAGGGTTCTCGATGACCTCCAGTCCCAGGGGGGTCGCGGGGTCGGCCCCTGGCGCCTTCGGCGCCGGGGGCAAGCCCGGAATCTGAATCCCACTCGGTGGCCGGCGCGGCTCGCCGCAACGGTCCCGTCCTCGCCAACACCAGCGTCGGAACGGCAGAATGATCACGGTCGTCGGCAGTCTCAAGGGCGGATCTGGGAAGAGCACGGTCACCTTCAACCTGGGTGTCTGGTTGGCCATGGCGGACGTCAACGTCCAGCTATTGGACATCGATCCGCAGGCGACCCTTACCGACGTGGTAGACGTGCGCCAAGAGGAGGGATTCGACCCACCGCTTCGAGTTCTGGACAAACGTGCCCTGAACCGGGAGCAGTTGCGTGCTGCCGATGAGATTCTGATCGATGTGGGCACGGCGGATATGGAGAGCATGCGCCTGGCCCTGACCCTTTGCGACCGGGTGATAGTCCCGGTTCAGCCGTCCCAGGCGGACATCTGGTCCTCCCAGCGCTATATTCACCTGGTCAATTCCGTGGAGCGGGAGGCGCCACCGGAGGTGGTCGGGTTCATCAACCGGGGCGACACCCACCACGCGGTGCGGGAGACCAACGAGGCGGCGGCCGCCCTGGTGTCCCTGCCGGGGATCCGCTTCATCAAGCCGCGGCTGTCCCAGCGCACCGTCTTCCGGCGCTCCTTCAGCGAGGGCCTGGCGGTCTTCGAGCTGGAGTCCAAGGGCAAGGCCGCCCGGGAGTTCCTGGCCTTGGCGGCGGCCCTCTACAGCAATCTCGTGAGCTGATCGCCCTGTCCGGAAGGCGGCGCAGCCTGCGTGTCTGGAGGCCTCGCCTGCCCGGGGGAGCCCGCCTGACGCCTTCCCGAAAGGGTGCGATCTCGACATGTTATCGCGTCCGGATTTTCTGTTAAGCTCCCGAGCCAACGATTCGGCGTCCAGCGATTTTCAGCGGCAGGGATCATGACGGAGAACCACAGACCCAGTGGACCCAACGCCTCCGCCGAGGGGGCCGAGCATGGCGGCGTCCACGCCGAGGTGACCGACTCGCAGCTCAATGCCTTCGCCATCGACCGCCTCTCCCAAGCCTTCGAGACCAGCGCCAAGCGCTGGGAGCTGATTGTCTATCCGTCCCTCTTCGCCTTCATCATCCTGGCCGCCTACGGTTTCTACCTGGTCTTCAGCCTCGCGAAGGACGTCCACTACCTGGCGATCAGCGTGGACTCCAACATGACGGTTCTGGCTAGCAACATGCAGTCGATCTCCGACAACATGGGGCAGATGAGCGCCAACGTGCGCAGCATGGCCGTGGGGGTGGACTCCATGGCCCGCGACGTGAGCACCCTGGAGCCCATGTTGACCAGCATGGACAATATGGACAAGGCCATGCAGAACATGACCTTGACCACTGCCACCATGCGCAACGACATGTCCATCATGAACCGCAGCATCAGCCGCCCCATGTCGTTCTTCAACTCCTTCATGCCCTGGTGACCGGCGCTGCGCTGGCGTCGATGACGCGCGGTCCGCGCCCATCATGAAGCAGCCCGACCAGCCTGTCAGGCTCAGCGTCGCCATTTCCTCCCGAGCCCTGTTCGATCTGAGCGAATCCCATCGGGTCTTCGAGAGCGAGGGCGTGGATGCCTATCGCGCCTACCAGGTGGCCCACGAGAACGACACCCTGGAGCCCGGAGTGGCCTTCCCCCTGGTGCGTAAGCTGATGAGTCTGAACGCGGCCCTGGGGGACCGCGGCCGGGTGGAGGTCATCCTGCTGTCGCGCAACAGCTCGGATACGGGGCTGCGGGTGCTGACCTCCGCCCATCGCCACGGGCTCGACATCTCCCGGGCCGCCTTCACCGGCGGGGCCAGCCCCTATCGCTACGTGGTGCCATTTGGTGCGCACCTCTTCCTGTCGGCCGATCCTAACGACGTGAGGCTCGCGCTAGACGCGGGCTGCGCGGCGGCCACGGTGCTCCCCGCGGCCTCGAGCGGAGGGGAGGCCGACGACGGCCCGCTGCGCATTGCCTTCGATGGCGATGCGGTCCTGTTCTCGGATGAGGCGGAGCGTCTTTACCGGGAGCAGGGGCTCGCGGTCTTCAACGCGACCGAGTTTGCCGCCGCACACCAGCCCCTGCCAGGTGGGCCCTTCAAGGGGCTCCTGGTGGCCATCCATCAACTACAGGCCTTGTTCCCGGCGGATGCCTCGCCCCTGCGCACCGCCCTGGTCACCTCCAGGGGTGTCCCCTCCCACGAGCGGGTGGTGCGCACCCTGCGGGCCTGGGATATCCGCATCGACGAGGCCCTGTTCCTTGGCGGGCTGCCCAAATCCCGCTTCCTCGCCTCCTTCGACGCCGATATCTTCTTCGACGACCAGGAGGTCCACTGCGAGGCCGCTCGGCTGCACGTGGCCACCGGGCACGTGCCCCACGGGGTCGCCAACGCTAAGTCGGCCTGACGGCCCCGCGGGGGGCGTCGTTCCCCCTGGGTCTCAGTTGATTCCGCCCATGACCGCATGGTCCGAGATGGCGTTGTACTTGTCGATCAGGCGCTGCGAAGCCGGGTTAGCTTGACCAGGGCGATGGCGGAGAAGGGCAGAATGAGCCCCAGCGCCCCCACGGTCAGCATCAGGTAGCCGAGGTCCGAATAGTCCGCCGGGACTGTCACGGCACCGCTGGCGCGATCGGTCACCTCCCGGGTGACGGTGAAGACCTGATTCAGATACTTGGTGCCGAGTTGTCCCAGTGAGAGGGCCAGGTTGGTGAAGGAGGCCATGACCGCGAAGAAGGTGGCCTTGAGGTGGGCGGGGGCGGAGTTGGCGATCCAGGCGAGCATGGGGATCATGGCCACCTGACCCAGCGGGGACTCGATGGCGGTGTCCACCAGGGCGATGAAGCGGGCGTCCACGATGCCCCCGGTGTTCGCGGCGGTCCAGTGGTGCAGCCCGTAGAACATGCCGAGTATCGGGAGGCTCAAGAGCGTTCCCAGGATGGTCAGGAAGCCCACGATGTAGACGATCGAGTGGTCCGCCATGAAGCGGCGAAAGATGAACATGCCGAACAGGGCCATGGCGCTGCCGATAAGGGACAGGATGGACAGGAACTGCTGATCGAATCCCAGCTGATCGATCATCCACCAGGTTTGGCCAGCCCCCGGGGAGGGGATGGCCCGGAACACGAAGATGACGATGGCGGTCCCGAGCAGTACCCGCTGGGCTTGCGGATCGAGCTCCCGGAGCAGCCGGGAGATCAGGAAGGCCACGATCGCCAGGGAGCCCGCGAAGACGATCTCCTCGTTGAAGGGCACATCGCCCAGGCCCATGGTCAAGGTGAAGATCACGAAGACCAGGCTGCCGCCCAGGATCCACCAGTTGGGTCGGGTGAGCTCGACATGCCCGTGGACCAGGCGTTCCGCGGCAGACGCATCGTGGCCGAGGCCGCGCAGCCGCCGCAGCTCGCGCCTCTTGAGGAGCCCGCCCAGCAGGACGCCCGAGATGGACGCGACCGGGATCAGCAGGGCCAGTTCGTAGATGCGGATATAGGTCGCGACCTTCTGGGCCTCGTCCATGGCCTCCACACCCCGGAACAAAAAGACATTCAGCAGGGCCACGAGGACCCCGCCGCCGATGATGGCGACGCGCCCCAGGGTCTGCATGGTGGTGTGCATGAGCCGCCGGGTCTCGGGGGCAAAGGGCTGTCCCGCCCCGTCGAGCGCCGGGACCGCCTCCACGGTCATGGCGTCCGCCACCACGTCCTGCACCACATAGCCCGTGGGGGCGAGAATCACGCTCAGGACATACCAAGCCTCCACCGGCATCAGCGTGGCCATGGCCTCCGGGCGGGCGAGGAGGCCCAGCATGATCAACAGGCTGATGGCGATGAGCCCGGCCCCGAGATACACCAGGGCGGACTTGTAGCGCCAGACCAGGTCCACCAGGTGCCCGAGGGGCATCTTGAGCGTCCAGGGGATCATGGTCCAGAAGGCCAGGGCGGCCAGGAACTCCGCGGAGAGCCCGAGATAGTCCTTGACGAAGAAGGTCCCGACGATGGCAGTGAGTCCTGAGACGCCTGCCGCCAGATACACCATCAGCGGGGGCAGGTAGGACAGGCGGACCTCGCGTCCCAGCTCGAGGACGGCGCGGTCGAACCAGTGATAGGCGCGTGCAAACATGGACGGGAAGGGTAAGGCCGGGGGACCCCGATTACAAAGGATGGCGCGCCCGGCGCCTCGCCCTCAGCTCAGGGGGGCCGGGTCGCGGCGAGGGGTGTTGGCGCCCCAGAGACGGGCGCCGAGGTCC
>JBGSUY010000613.1:0-1946 GCA_041753195.1 Chromatiaceae bacterium | reverse complement strand
GGCGGTGATCGCCGCGCGGGCGGAGGCCGGAGACAAACTCGCGGGGCGGATCGCGGCCACACTGGACGACCCGACCCGCCTCGATCGCTATGTGGCGACCGCACAGCTCGGGATCACATTTGCCAGCCTGGGCCTCGGCATGTATGGCGAGCACACCCTCGCCGTCTTCATCGAGCGCTGGCTCTTGGCACTGGGGGTCGCCGAGATCGGCGCCGTGGTCACGGCCCATGGTCTGGCCGTGGTGCTGGCGATCGTCGCCATCACCTACCTGCACATCGTGCTCGGCGAGATGATCCCGAAGGCACTCGCGTTGAGCCACGCGGTGCCCGTTGCCCTCTGGGTGACACCGCCCATGCTGCTGATCGGACTCGTTTTGTACCCATTGGTCCGGGGACTCAACCGGACGGGCAACTTCCTGCTGAGCCTGGCGGGGGTTGAGCGGGGACGCAGCGCCGAGCACTACCTTGGCGCCGACGAGCTGGAGTCGGTCGCGCGCGAGAGCCAGGAGGGCGGACTGATCAGCGCGGAGAGCGGCCGCATCTTCGAGGAGCTCTCGGACTTCAATGCGATCACGGCTGGTCAGGCCATGGTTCCACGGGTCCACAGCCATGGCATCCCGGCCGATGCGAGCGATGCCACGCTGCGGGAGGTTCTGCCGCTGCATCCCCACACCCGCTATCCGGTCTACATGGAGAACCTGGACCGCATCATCGGGACCGTGCATATCAAGGATCTGCTGGGCGCCCTGCAGGCAGGCCGCGGTCTCGAGCCGGAGCTGGTGCGCGAGACCGTCTATCTGCCAGAGACGGCGACCCTCGACGATGTCCTGGCCGCGATGGAGCGTGTTCGCAACCAGATGATCGTCGTGATGGACGAGCACGGGGGTACCGCCGGCATCATCACCATCGAGGACATCTGCGCCGAGGCGGTCGGCGACGTTGAAGAAGGGGCGGATGACATCCCCGACGTCCTGCCCCTCGGGCGGGATCGGTTTCAGGTTCGGGGCATGGTGCGGCTGGACACCCTGGGGACCGTCATCGGGGTCGAGCTGGAGAGCGACGAGGTGGACAGCGTCTCGGGGCTGATCCTGAGCGAGCTCGGGCGCCCGCCGCAGGTCGGCGATCGCATCCATTGGAGCGGATTGAGCTTCGAGGTGAGCAGTCTGCACGGACGCGGTGTGCGCGAGGCGATCATCGGTCCTGACGACCGGGAAGACGGCGAGTCGACCCTACACCCCGCGGTGGAGCCCGCGGTGGAGTAGACATACCCCCGTGGCGCCGCCGGCACCATGGGCTCCTTGGACCCTGCGGCCCGACCCCCGGATCTGCCGCGTCCGCCGCCTGAGTCGGCGCTCGAGCCCCCACACCGGGAAGACGTAACGAGCCACGGGAGTCAACATGGCGTCTTGGCACTCACTGGATATGGCGGCGGCCTTCAAGGAGCTCGCGAGCAGCCCTTCAGGCCTGACCTCTGCCGAGGTGCGGCAGCGCCTCCTGGAGCACGGCCCGAACGTCATTGAGCGGATCAGGGCCGAAGGCCCGCTGCGGATCCTCTGGCGCCAGATCGACAACCCGCTGATCTGGGTGCTGCTCGCCTCCGCCGGGGTTGCGGTCGCGATCGGCAAGGTGACCGACGGCCTTGTCGTCCTGGCCGTGGTCGTGCTCAACAGCCTCATCGGCTTCATCCAGGAATTCCGCGCGAGCCGGGCCATCGAGGCCCTGCGCGGCATGGTCCCGGAGTACGCCACCGTGCTGCGGGACGGGGGGAGGCACCGGGTGCCTGTCGCCGACCTGGTTCCCGGGGACCTGGTGCTGCTGGCTTCGGGCGACATGGTCCCGGCTGACCTGCGGTTGGCGGCCGTCAAGAATCTGCGCATCGACGAGGCGGCGCTGACGGGCGAGTCCGTCCCGGTGGAGAAGTCCGTCCGCCCCGTGGCCCCGGACGCC
>JBGSUY010000612.1:0-7118 GCA_041753195.1 Chromatiaceae bacterium | reverse complement strand
GGCGGTCGCCTCGCGCGCGGCGGCCTGCCAGTTCATCACCTGCAAGGTCGGGGCGGCCGTCTCGGGTCCCTTGACCAGGACGTTCTGGGGAGCGAGGGCACGATGGTAGAGGCGCCGGCCATGGGCGTACTTGAGCACCTCGGCCAGTTGGCGGAGCACCTGCAGGCGCAGGTCGACGCTGAGGGTCGTGGCCCGCTCGCGCAGGAAGAAGTCGAGCCGGATGGCGGCGGGGTCGACCTCGAAGACGAGGGCGGGCCCAAGCTCCGTCTCCTTGAAGTCGTGGACCTTCACGATGCCGGGGTGCGCGATCCCTTCCAGGACCTGGAACTCGCGCAGGGCCGCCTTCTTGAGATCCGCGCGTGCCTGTTCCGCGGTCCCCCCGGCAAAGGGATAGATGCGGATGCGGCGGTGGACGCCGGCGCTCAGGTGCGTCCCATCGAAGTCCTGCCAGCCTTCTCCCTCGGCGAGCAGGCCCTTCAGCTCGTAGTCGCCTACCCGGCGGGAACGGTTGGAGGGACGGATGCCGGATTCCCCGACGGCCTTGACGATGGCTCGGGCGAGGGTACGGTCGACGAGAATGGTCCGAGCCGTGCCCATCCCCAGGGCGGCGGGCGGGTTGGTCAGGGCGGAGATGATCCCCTGGTCATCGGGGCGCCCGGGTTGACCCCGCCCGTGGACGCGGGCGAGGCCGGACGGGTCGAGTCGGCAGGTGGTGCGTGTCGCAGAGAGGAAGACCAGCGGCTCAACCCAGGGCACCCGGGCCCGCGCCTTGGTGATGGCCGACTGCCGGCGCAGCAGGGAGGCGAGCCGCTTGGCCTTGCGGTTGCTCAGGATCAGTGGGTTGTCGTCGGTGACAGTCCGGCCTTTGTCCGTCCAGATCCAGGTATGGGCGTCCCCGGTCAGGACACCGGGCCGGCTCTTGACCTCGATGAGGAACAACCCCTGCGGTGACAGGACCAGGGCATCCACCTCGTTGACCCGCCCCTCGTCGTCGATGAATTCGAAGTTGGACCAGGCGTGCCATGGTTCCGTGTCGGGGAGCTGTTCCCGCAGCCAGTCGAGCGCCTCCCGCTCCCACGGAAACTGGGAGGCGGTGATGGCGGACCAGCGGGAGGTCATGGGCATGGGCAGTCCTAGTCGCATGCGAGGCGGGTCAGGTGGCCGCGCTCAGGGGGCGTCGGGACCGCGCGCCGCCGGGACTCAGGCTAGCCAACCGAGTCGATGGAAGATAACCGATCTGGACCCGTCGATGCACTAGGCCGAACCGGGTGTGCGGGGGCTTCGCAGCGGTCAGATAGAAACGGCATTGAAGCTGATACGGATCACCGGAACGCCCAGCCCCAGGCGGGTCGTGGTAGCCGGTCTCGGCGATGGCATAGAGGGAGTCGTAGGGCGGATCCTGTGTGCCGACGGAGTCCTTCATGTCACACGCCAAGTGCGATGGGGTGCTGACGAAAATGAGACTGGCAGGTACGTGACTGCGGTTGCCACCAGTTCATCAGCAGCCGCGCCTTGCCGCGGCGGTGCCCTTGTGCCGGCTGCCCGCAATTTTTCGCATCACGACCGTTTCGCGCACCGATTCGTCGCCAGCCCGGTTTACTTAGCGTCGCTGAAATGAAACCAGACATCGCCATTTGCCAAAAGCGAGTCGCTGCGCCATTCAGGTCACGGATTCAGGTTAAGAATAGTTCGTTCCTTCGCTAGCCGAAAACCTCACTCCCCCGCGTTCCGTTAGAGGTCCAGCAGATTCTGCTCAGTGGGAGTCCGTTTATCGTACCCAAAGAACTTGTTGACCGCACGGTTCATGGCTGCCAATACATATACGGCGCCAGAGGTCTGCGGGTCGAAAAACGGGTTCTTCTCCCTGAGGCGCTTTTGTTCATACTCGAGAAATTTTACCAGAATTTCGACAGCTCGTGCCTTCTCCGGTGCCGAGATCTCGCCCCTTTGGCTTTCCCGATTTAAGTAGTCCGCTAGTGCAAACGCTGTCTTCTCCTCCCCGATGGGGGTGACCGTGATTATCCCGTAAAGGTACTCCATACGTTCACACAAAATGCGCAAATGTATAAATCCAGACGCTTGGATCTTTACGCACTCATCCAGACTCGCTTCGCTAAAGTTGAAGTTGTCAGCGACAATAAGTTGCCTTCCCAGCAAGTAATTGGTTGCGCTGAGCACGTCCTCTCGATCATAGCCGAGTCTCTGTATCTCGTCGCAAATCCGCCGAACAGAAAAATATCCTTCTAGACCTAGTTCTCCGGGCTTCTTTCTGTGCATCGCCAGAAAGTATAGAATTTCAACAATGAGAAAATTGTCGGGTTTGCGCCAATCGTTATCATAGTGGAAGATATTTGAGATAAAGCCACTATTGTTGCTAAAAAACCGATAATCTGTTCGCATGAGTATCTTAAGTACATGATGCTCGCTGATTGGTATCTGACCTGCACCTCGCACATTCGATGTAATAGCGCTGGTGCTGAGGTGTCCCGACGTCACTATGCTTACGAACATCTCGAGCGCCTTCCTCACGTCACGCCCGGCAAGAGCTTCAAGTACCCGCGCCACGTTTGTCCGTTTAGCAAATAACAACGAGTAAAGAACGCGCAGAAACTCTCCAAGTTCACCTTTCGGTAACAAAACCTGCGCACCGTTATCGAGAGTATACTCCTGTCTCGCCGGTGCGTTCGCCGCCAAGTACTCTATGCCTAGTTCAAGACGCCGCTTAATAACATCGATGAATCGTGGTGGGGCGATGTGGAATGCAATCCCCGCACGAAATGTGTCGAGCGGCGGCCTATTCTTATAGCGCTCATACGTTTCGTCCCGCATCTGTAGGATAATGAAGGACTTGGTGCGATCCTTAAACCATAAGGCAAGCTGGAATGCATCAAGTTGACTTTGTAAGTCCATTTTATCAACGTTGTCCATCACAACAATCAAATTCTTCTGTGTGATTCCCATGACGTAATTTGCGAGCCCCTCAGTAAAAGCGACGGGATCGGATTGCCAATCAACGATATCAATGGCGCGTGCTCGGGTTTCTTCATCTGGAGAAATTTCCCGAAGCATGGCATATGACGCCTTCCGCTTCTGTATCTGCCGAGAGAAGATGCCTTTGAGAACCTCTTTCTCGTACAGTTGAAGCGCCGGGTTCTCACGCTCGAAGCTGGCAATGAAGCTTTCACATAGCCAATGTTCTGCTCCTTGAAGAGACGGAGGGCTGCTGTTGAAATCCACAAAAGCCCAATAATTGACTGCCTTTAACTCATCTGGCTCCAATACATCGCGATATCGCCGCGCAAAGAGTGATTTGCCGGCTCCAACACCCCCCTGAAGGACTTGAAGCTGCCCGCCAATCCCCGGCGTGCGAATAAACTCACGCAGAGTCTTTGTAAGAAGCGGTTCTTCCTGCTTCGATGTACGAATCGGCTGAACTATAGTGTCCCGACGCGGCGAAACGCGATCTTTTAAGAGAGCTTCTAACACGCGGTCGTATTCTGTAAGTTCCGCTGAAGAGATGTAAGCGCGTTCGGCGATTTCACGAGTATTCTCCTCCTCTGTGGAAGAGAAATATTTGCGCAGAACTGGCGATAGGTCTGCGGCAAATGAGTTCAGGGGACGTTTAGAGTTAAGAAGGGCCTGGCCACCCGCCAAGGTAAAAGGGCGTACGCCTCTCTGGATCTGGACCTTGCGGAAGTATGTATCGGCATGAGCACGGATGACGCTGGCATGACAGAAGCCGACCAGCTGGTCGGTCGCTGTAGTTCCTATGCGCAGATCGGACACGTCTAAGGTGAGGACGGGTGCTTCTTGGTCCCAATAGCCTGCAAGAAGAGTATTGCCATTCGTGGCGATCACGAACCGGCAAGGGTTGACTCCCGTAGGATAACGAGTGTTTAGATGCCGGGCATAAAGACAAGCCTCGCGGAATCCGGCTTGTACATCCACGCTTGGGTCCTTTGCTTCGACAATCAGCAGAGGTAGACCTAACTCCCAGACAGAATAATCGGGAAAATAGCCGCTACTTCGTCCTGCGGCTTTATCGAGTTTGGTTGGAGCCAAGTACGACTTGGTCTTCACGGCGTCTGCCGGGATTGCGAGCAACCCCGGCATGGTCAGAAGCGGATAGATAATCTTCTGCTCGACGTCGCTTTCCGTGTCAATGCGTGTCACGCTACCATTTGTCATAGAGAGGCTCCGGTTTGCAGAGTCGGACCGTACAGGTCAAGTAATTGTCCCAACAGTCGGGGTCTTAGGCGCTTGATTATGCTGCTTCCTTCGCCGCCTCGGTGTCGGCTGTAGGATCGACTGGCGGAAGCTTCTTCTGCCGAGTGCTTCGTGGAATGGCTGGGCGAGCTTTCGCCCTTTCAAACGGCAGCCCTGATGGTTGCGGTTGAGCTGCAGAACGCCAGGAAGCACACGGGGTCTCCGCGGAGAAAGGTACCAGGTGATGCGTCCGGAGACACGGAAACACGCGCCAAACAGGGCGTGGTTCATACGCCCGACTAAGCCGGGCGCCGAAATCGGTACCAGACCACGAAATCGTTGGAGCAGTTGCCTCCTCTCCTCGTCCCAGCATCCCTAGCGGCTGCTGTACCTCCCATTGCAGTCCCAGCTTGCTGGCATCGAGGTGCCGCAGCTTGCCGAGTCCAGCCTGTCGTAGCCTCAACGCAGCGCACCGTCACAATTTTCACGGCTTCTGGATCCACGTCGATGCGAGCAGATCGGGCTTTGGGAGCGGCCACTGAGTATGACCTGTATCGAAGAGGGCTTCTGGGCTGCGGGCGTTGTGTTGCGGATGTGGTCATCCACTTCCTGTGGGGACCCCGCGATCGGGAGGGCGAGCGCTTTGGCGCCCGGCTTGGGACCAGAGCGGATGATAGCCTTGACCTATACTCGGATCGTGGCAGGGTCCGAGGAGTGTGATCGATGAAGATGCGTATGCAGACATTCGGCGAGATCGATGTCGAGGGCGAGCGTTACGACTACGATCTGGTCATCGAGCAAGGCGAGATCCGTAAGCGCGGCAAGAAGCCGTCCAAAGCCTATCGCGCGCACTTCGGCCACACCCCGCTGTCTGCCGAGGAAGCCATCCCCTGGCACGGGAAGCGGCTGTTCGTCGGCACGGGACTGTACGGCAAGCTGCCGATCATGCCCGAGCTCTACGCCGCGGCCGAGGGAAAGGGGATCGAAGTGGTTGCGCTGCCGACGCCGGAACTCTGCGCACTGCTGCAGAATTTGAAGCCCAAGGACATCAACGCCGTCCTGCACGTCACTTGTTGAATCCCGCGTCACGCATGCGGACGGCAGCTGACGTGGGCGTCGCAGGGGAGGGAAGGTCTGCTATGACTCCCGCAGTCGCACGGGGGCTACGTGGCGAACGGTCCAGTACGCCGAGGACCGGCGAAAAAAAGACCACGCCGGATCACCCCGCGTGGTCTTTTGCGACGAATTTCTTACCTCGCTCGATTCAAGCAACCGCCCGCTCAGGACAGTTGCACTAGACATCGGCCCAGTCGAGCCCCTTCGCACCCGCCGGGATAGTCCCCGGTGGCAGGTGGACCGCGACCGTGGTCCCGTGTCCGAGCAGTCGCTCGCGCAAAGTCAACGCGGCCGCCTCGCCGGCACCTGACCGATCCCGATCCGCCCAAACCACGACCAGCGCCGTCACAGCGGGCGGCTCCAGACGCCCGAGCAGCCCGGCCGATACCGCCGACCAGACGGGCATCCCCGTTCTCAGATGCACCGCAAGCGCGGTCTCGATGCCCTCCGCGACGCCCAGCGTTGGCCCCGGGGCGAACAGCCGGATGGCCCCGCCGACCAGTTGGTCTCCGGGGTAGCCCATCAGCTTCTTTGGGTCCGGTACCGGGGCTTTGCGTCCGTCCGGCGTCAGGTACGTCCGATGCACCGTCACCGGCTTACCGTCTGCACCCCTCACCAAGGCCACCATCGCCGGATACCGGGCGACCAGCTCAGCCTCATTGCCGTGATTGCGCTGCCAGTAGCCCAGGGTCGGATGGAAGCGGATGACCCCGCCGTCCAGCCTTGCGCCGGACAGTCCTCTGCGGCTCAGATACGACCGCAGGGGGGCCGCGCGACGATCGGCCGGATCCAGCGACTGCTGCCAGACCCGGTTGAGGGCCTCGACCACCGACTCCCGGTCCCGCTCTGTCGAGCGCGGACGCGGGGTGTGAACTCGTCTAGGCTCCGACACCCTGTCCGCGGTCATGCCCAGCTCCTGGGCGACCGCTTGCAGTGCCTCCGGGAAGGACCAACGATTCACCCACGTCAGCAGGGCGAAGCCGTCGTGGAAGGTGCCGCAGGTGTTGCAGACACCTCCGCCGGTATCATCCACATCCCGGAATAGACGGAATCCGTCCGTGCCGCCGTGGACAGGGCAGGGCACGTGTCGCCCTGGACGGCTCAAGGCCCGCCCCAGCGCGGGGGCGAGCGCCGCGAGCATGTCGATCCAGCGCCCAGCGGCCCGCTCCCGTACCTCGCGTGCATCGATGAGTCCCTTGTTCATCGCGCTACTCCTTGCCCTCGATGCCGTTGACCGTGAGACTCAGCACCGCGTCCTCGCCGTCGCCATCGAGGTCTTCCAGGACCACGAACGCCGTCCGGCCCCTGTAGTCCAGGTCGATGACGGTAACGGCCGAGTCGTTCACCCACTCGACCCCGGCCACGAAGCCGGCGATCCGATCGTGGCTATCGCTTTCGATTCGCACTGTTCTCATCAGGCACCTCATGGCCCGGTCGCCCGGGCAAACCGTGAAACGTGAAATGTCCGACGGGTAGCCACCGCTTCCCTCCGGGAGAGCCCCAGCCACGACACTCGGGGAGGGAGCTGAGGACGGGGACGCCTTGATCCACGGGCTTGGACGCACCTACACCCACATGGGCGAAGGGAGCCTCCCGGCGGGATTCGTGTCAGAGGAGGCCCCGCTCCGCGAAAAATGTTGATCTCAACATTTTTTGCCGAATGTGGACTTC
Source organism: Chromatiaceae bacterium (assembly GCA_041753195.1). Taxonomy (GTDB): domain Bacteria; phylum Pseudomonadota; class Gammaproteobacteria; order Chromatiales; family Chromatiaceae; genus Thiodictyon. The sequence goes on along the minus strand of JBGSUY010000612.1, from coordinate 125 downwards.
TGTGAAATGTGGAGTCGGGCTCGGGTCTCGCTGGCAGCAGCGGGATCCGGCCCCGACAACTCCACATAACCGAAGGGCCGACTCCGACTGCTAGCTTGGAAATCTCCATCACCATCGTTGGAGAG
>JBGSUY010000611.1:0-1684 GCA_041753195.1 Chromatiaceae bacterium | reverse complement strand
GACCCAGGTCCGCCTGACCGGCGGCGGCCCAGCGCTCCCGCTCGGCCTCGAAGGCGGCCTGCTGTTGTGCCTTGAAGGCGGCGATCTCATTCGCGTTCTCCCCGAGAAACCACTCGTAATCGGCCAGGCTGAATTGGGTATCTTCGACCTTGAGACGATAGGCCCCGTGGGGAAAGGCCTCCCGCAAATCCTTGAGCTCCCGCTCGTCCACCGGGTAGAAACGGATCTGATCGAAGAAGCGCAGCAGCCAGGGCCGGCTGAAGTCCGCCGTCTGGCGGTAGCGATTCCACATCTGCACCGTGCGCCCCACGAACTGGTAGCCGCCCGGCCCCTCCATGCCGTAGACGCAGAGATAGGAGCCGCCGATCCCCACGGCGTTCTCGGGGGTCCAGGTGCGGGCCGGGTTGTACTTGGTGGTGACCAGGCGGTGGCGGGGGTCCAGGGGCGTGGCCACGGGGGCCCCCAGGTAGACGTCTCCCAGGCCCATCACCAGGTAGCTGGCCGCGAAGACGATGCGCCTGACCTCATCAATGCTTTCCAGGCCGTTGATGCGGCGAATGAACTCGATGTTGCTCGGGCACCAGGGGGCGTCCGGGCGCACCGACTGCGTGTATTTCTCGATGGCGAGCCGGGTGGATGGGTCGTCCCAGGCGAGGGGCAGATGGACCACCCGGGCCGGCACCCGCTGACCCTCCGCCGACTGCAGGCTCGCCTCCAGCTCCCGCAGGCGCTGGACCAAGGTCGGCAGCGTCAGCGCCCGGTTGTCATAGCGGACCTGGAGCGAGCGGATCCCGGGGGTCAGCTCCAGAACCCCGGAGATGGGCTGCGCCTTGAGGGCCAGCATCAGGGCATGGACCCGAAAGCGCAGCCGGATGTCCAGCACCTGGGGTCCGTACTCCACCAGCACGTCCCGGTCGCCGCTGCGGCGATAGACGACCCCGACGGGGTGCTCCGCCGGGTCCAGAACCTTCACCCGTGGGTCCCCCAGAGGGGCGGGGAAGGTCCGGGTGTCGGCGGGCACCAGCGTCTCGATGGTCCGGGTCTGGGCCTGTTCCAGGACCACGGCGGTGGATTGGTCGACGGGGATGAAGCGCACCCGATCGCCGGGCCGGAGCTGACCCAGCTTCCAGCGGTCGGCGGTCACCACCGTCGCGGGGCAGACGAAGCCGCCGAGGCTGGGGCCGTCCGGGCCCAGGATCACCGGCATGTCGCCGGTGAAGTCCAGGGTGCCGATGGCATAGGCATTGTCGTGGATGTTGGAGGGGTGGAGACCCGCCTCACCCCCGTCCGCCCTCGCCCACTGGGGCCTGGGTCCGATCAGGCGGACCCCGGTGCGGCTGGAGTTGTAGTGGACCTCCCAGCCGGTGGCGAATAGCGTGTCGATGTCCGCCTGAGTGAAGAAGTCCGGTGCCCCATGGGGGCCGTAGATGACGCGCAGCTCCCACTCGGAGCCGTAGGTGGGGATGAGACCGGGCGTCGGGGCCGCTGCGCCCTCGCCCTCCCCCACGGTGTCTGCCAGGTGCAGGACGTCCCCCACCTGGATCGGGCGGCCGGCGTGACCGCCGAAGCGCCCCAGGGTGAAGGTGCTGCGGCTCCCCAGATACTCCGGCACCTGGATCCCGCCCCGCACCAGCAGATAGGCCCGGGCGCCGGCCCCCGCCACCTGACCGATGCGCAGCACCCC
>JBGSUY010000610.1:0-6045 GCA_041753195.1 Chromatiaceae bacterium | reverse complement strand
GGCGGGGGAACGGGAGGCGGGCGCCCCAGCGGCCGTTGCACCCCAGATCCGGGTCCGGGGGGACCTGCTCAACCGGCTGGTGGACGACGCCGGGGAGATCGGCCTCTATCGCGCCCGTCTCTCCCAACGCAACGGCCTCATGGGGTTCGGGCTCGCCGAGCTCGACCAGACGGTGGCCCGGTTGCGCGAGCAGCTCCGACTGCTGGAGATCGAGACCGAGACCCAGATCCTCCACCGCTTTGAGCGGGACGGGATCGCCGCCGAGGACGGGGCCCTCTTCGATCCCCTCGAGCTCGACCGCTTCTCCGCCCTCCAACAGCTTTCCCGTGCCCTGGCGGAGACCGTCAACGACCTGGTCAGCCTGCGGGAGCTCCTGGGGGGCTACCAACGGGAGTCCGCCGACCTGTTGACCCAGCAGGCGCGTCTCGCCGAGGACCTTCAGGATGGGCTGCTGCGCACCCGTATGGTGCCCTTCGTCCAGGTGGTCCCGCGGTTGCACCGACTGGTGCGCCAGACCGCGGACAGCCTACGGAAATCGGCCCGGCTGGAGGTGATAGGCCCCGAGGTGGAGTTGGACCGCTCCATCCTGGACCGCCTGGTGGCGCCCCTGGAGCATCTGCTGCGCAACGCGGTGGACCACGGGCTGGAGGGCCCCGAGGCGCGCGCCCAAGCGGACAAGCCCCCAGTCGGGGTGATCACCCTGGCGCTCACCCGCGAGGGCAACGACGTCGTGATCAACCTGAGCGACGACGGCCGTGGCATGGACGTGGCCGCGATCCGCCGCCAGGCGATCGCCCGAGGGCTCCTGGCGCCCCAGGTGGAGCTCGCCGACGAGGCGCTGATGCAATTCGTCTTCGAGCCGGGCTTCTCCACCCAGGGACGGGTCACCCAGATCTCGGGCCGCGGCGTGGGAATGGACGTGGTCAACTCGGAGGTCAAGGCCGCCAACGGGACCATCACGATCGATTCGGTGGCCGGCCGCGGCACCAGCTTCACCATCCGCCTGCCCCTGACCCTGGCCATCATCGAGGCCCTTCTGGTCAGCGTCGGTGACAACATCTACGCGGTACCCCACTCCACCATCGAAGGCGCCGCGCGTATTGGCCGGGATGAGCTGGCGGCCATCTACCGGGGCAAAGGGGGGGACTTCCAGTACCGGGATCACAGCTATCGGGTCGCCTACCTCGGGGCTGTACTGGACCCACGCGACGGACCCCAGCTTGGGGAGCGTCGTTGGGTCCCCTTGCTGCTAACCCGGGTGGGCGATCTGAGGGTGGCCTTCCAGGTGGACAGCCTGATCGAGAGCAACCGCATCCTGGTCAAGCCGCTGGGGCCCCAGTTGACCGGGGTGCGCTGGCTGTCCGGCGGCACCATTCTGCCGGATGGGCGGGTGGCCCTCATCCTGGACGCCCTGGCCCTGCTGCGCTCCGGTGCCCTTCAGGACTATCTACCCACCGCCTCCCCGCGCGGCGGCTCTTCGGACGCCCCGGTCTGTGTCATGGTGGTGGACGACTCCCTCACGGTTCGCCGGGTCACGGCGCGCCTGCTGCGGCGCCAGAACATGGAGGTGCTCACGGCCAAGGACGGGGTCGAGGCCCTGACCCTGCTCGATGAGCGCCGTCCGGATGTGATGCTGCTGGACATCGAGATGCCGCGGATGGACGGGTACGAGCTGACCCGCCACGTGCGCCGCTCGGACCGGCTCAAGGATCTTCCGATCATCATGATTACCTCCCGGACCGGGGACAAACATCGGGATCACGCCCTGGCCCTCGGGGTCGATCGTTTTCTCGGTAAACCCTACCAGGAGTCCGAGCTGCTCGATGAGATCACCTCGGTGCTGGCGGAGCGCCAGGGGTGAATGGGACGGCAGCCGATCTGCAGGTCCTGGTATTTCCGGTCCCCGGGACCGACCTTTTGTTACCGGGGGGGAGTGTTGCCGAGGTCCTGCGGGCCGATGACCTAGGGCCACCTCGGGCAGGCGAACCGGATTGGGTCCTGGGGACCCTGTCGTGGCGTGGACATGCCGTTCCTGTGGCCCATCTGTTGCCGCCTGCCGGTCCCGGCACCCGGCTCGCTGCGGTGGCGGTGTGCTTTGCCCCTCGCGGTGATCGGGCGCTGCCCTACCTCGCCATCGGGAGCCCTGGGCTGCCGCGTCTGGAGCGTGTGACTCCAGAGAGCCTAGCATCTGAGCCGGAGGTACTTGCGGGCATCCCCTGGTTCGTCGCGACGGCCCTGCGGCTCAATGGCCGGGCCGCCTGGCTGCTGGATCTGGGCGCGCTGGAGCAGGGGCTGCTCGGATAGCTGGCTCGGCGAGTCCGGCCCCCGAGCGACGGGTCATCGGAACTGGGAGGGGCGAGCTGAGTCCAGCAGTCCCCCAAAAAAAGGCCGGCCCCCGGAATCTCCGGGGACCGGCCGTCCTATAAGCCCCGGTTGGGGGGGATGAGGCTTACGGGAGTCGTTGGCCCTTGTCGAAAGGACTTTGGGCTAGAGGGCGCTGGGGTTGACCTCGGTCACGACCACGCGGCGGCGCAGGGGGTTGTTCTCGAGGGGACCCAGGTCGATGATGGTGCCGTCGGCGGCCACGTCATCGCCGCCCTCCCAGGACATGCCCTTGACTTCGCGGATGGCGGACGACGGATACCCCTTGCTGATCATGTAGTCCTTGATGGTCATGGCGCGGTTCTCGCTCAGCACCACGTTGTGCTCCCAGCTTCCGAGCTTGTCGGTGTGGCCGACGATGGTCACCACCTCCTCTTGCGGGGTGGCCTGGTACTCCGCGATCAAGTCATCCAGCTTGCCGAGCTCCTCGGGGTTGCGGATGTTCTCAAGGCGGTAGCGGTCCAGCTCGAACAGGAGGCGCAGGACCAGCGGCGCGCGGGGTACGTACGCGCAGGGGGGCAGGTTCTCGCCCTCGACGCCCTCCCAGCACTCGCCGTAGGGATTGACCCAGGCGCTGGTGGTGGGTGCGGATTTCCAATAGGTGTCCATGGAGTGGGCGACCATTGGGGCAACCAGAATCGCGGCCATCGCCATGGGAACGGCGATGGAAGCGACGCGGGAGCGGTTCTTGTCTTTGCGCATCTTTCTTACCTATTGTGTGGTTGAGGGGGTTCTACCGGAGTCGCCCCGACGAGGTAGGGTGTCTGTCACGTAAAGGCAACAACCTCGACGGACTCCCCACCGGGCTCTAACCGTTTCCTCCAACGGGACGGTCGGCCCTGGTGCGTCAGACGACGCTAGGTGACGGAACATTCGGACGCCCACATTCTAGCCCACAATGACGGCAAAAGTGCAACTTTTTTTTCAATCCGATACATATTTGCAACGGCCGGCGGGCGGGTCGGGTGCTTTTTTGGCGCAACATGCCAATATTGCTCGCTCCCAGTGCCGAGTCTTCCTTGCTTATCTGTTGCGTATTAGTAACAGTTCGGTGTTGCCCAGCCTAGGGGTCAGGGGGTGACCGGCCGGCTCCAGCTTCCGGATGGACTCACGCCCGAGCGCTTCCTGGGGGAGGTCTGGCAACGGCAACCGCTCTTGCTGCGGGCTGCTCTACCCGGATTCCGTTCGCCTCTCTCACCAGAGGAGCTGGCGGGGCTCGCCTGCGAGTCGGGGGTGGAGGCACGCCTGGTGCTGGAGGGCGGCACCCGCCCCTGGGAGGTCCGTCACGGCCCATTTGAGGAGTCGGATTTCGCCGGCCTGCCGGACAGCCATTGGACCCTCTTGGTTCAGGATGTGGACAAGCTGGTGCCGGAGGTTGCCGCCCTGCTCGATGCCTTCGCCTTTCTCCCAGAGTGGCGGCTCGACGACATCATGATCAGCTACGCGGAGGATCAGGGCTCCGTCGGACCCCATACGGACACATACGACGTCTTCCTGGTCCAGGCTCAGGGCCGCCGGCGCTGGCGTGTCGACCCCAGCCCGGCGCAGGACGCCCCCTACCTGCCCGGCCTGGACCTGCGCATCCTCGCGCGTTTCGAGGCCCGGGAGCAGTGGGTGCTCGAGCCGGGTGATATCCTCTACCTGCCCCCCGGGGTGCCCCACTGGGGGATCGCCGAGGGTCCCTGCATGACCTGGTCGGTGGGTATGCGTGCCCCGGACTGGCGGGAGCTGGCGACCGCCTGGTATGACTGGCTCATCACCGAGCGCGTGCCTCGGGGGCGTTACCGGGACCCGGACCTCCAGCTCCCGCAACATCGCGGGGAGATCCCGGCGTCGGTGGCCGGCGAGGTCCGCCGGGTCATGGAGACCGCCCTCTCAGGGGCGGACGATGCGGCCTTCGCCGCCTGGTTCGGTGCCCATCTCACCGAGCCCAAGGAGAACCTGGAGCCCATCCCGCGAGAGCCTCCCTGCGTGCCGGTGGAGCTCCTGGGAGCCCTGGAGCGCCAGGGGCGGATCGAGCGGGGTCCCTCGCGGCTGCTCTTTACCCAGGCGGGGAGCGGCGAGGTGCTCTTGTTCGCCGCCGGCGAGACCTATCGGTTGTCCGGCGGCCGCCTGGGGTTCGCCGACCTGCTAACGGGCCGTCGTACCCTGACCCTGGCGCAGCTCCGACCCTGGATCGACGACCCCGTCTGTCTCGATCTGCTGTGCACCCTTTACAATCGGGGACACTATGAGCTCCCGGACTGACGGCTCCACCTTCGGCGTACGCCGGGCCCATTGGGACCAGGACCGGGAGGCCCTGACCCAGGTGCGAGCGCGGGTGTTCGTCAAGGAGCAGGGCGTGCCCCCCGAGCTGGAGTGGGACGGGGCGGACGCCGCCGCCATCCACCTCCTCGCCTTCGACCTCGACCAGAGCCCCATTGGGACTGCGCGGATCCTACCGAGCGGTCAGATCGGGCGCATGGCGGTCCTGCCCGCCTGGCGTGGTCGAGGTGTCGGCAACGCCTTGCTGCGGGAGGCCCTGGTCCTGGCGGTGGCCCCCGACCTGCCGCCGCCCTTCGTCCACGCCCAAACGAGCGCCTTGGCCTTCTACCACCGTCACGGGTTTCGGGCCCAGGGTCTGGAGTTCTGGGAGGCCGGCATCCCTCATCGACTCATGGTCTATCGGGAGGCCCCATGACGGATCTGAACGACATCAACCCCGAGGTCACCGAAGAGGCCGGAGACCACCCCGAAGGCGCGGTCACGATCCTGGGACGGGCGCCTATCCGGGAGCTCAGCCTGCGTCTGGCCGAACAGGTGCGCCGGGAACTCTTGATCCTGAGCAGTGACCTGGATCCGGAGTATTACGACCAGGCGCCCTTTGCCGAGGCGCTGCGGCGGCTCGCCCTCGCAAACCCCCACCAATCCGTGCGGGTTCTCCTGCGCGACCCCCGGGCGGCGGCCCTGAAGGGTCATCGGCTTATCACCCTGGCCCGCCAGCTGACGTCGCGGATCGCCATTCGCCGTCTGGGGGAGGACTTCAAGGACCGACAGGACGCCTTTCTGATCGCCGACGGACGTGCCTATTGCCTCCGCCGCCTGGCGGGCTCCGGGGAGGCGGTCGCGGATCTGGATGGCCCGCGCCAGGCGCGGCTATTGCGCGCCGAGTTCGAGCAGATGTGGGAGCACAGCGATGTGGACAGCGAGCTCCGTCGCCTCTTTCTCTAAACGTGGAGCGGCGCCGGGCTGGCTGGGGTTGGCGGTGCGCTGGCTCGCCTGGGCCTGGGTTCTGTGGCCGGTCGCCGCGGCAGGAGACTATCCGCTGGAGATCATCGAGCTCAGGTCCCGGTTGCCCGAGGAGCTGATCCCCATCCTCGCCCCCCTGGCCGGCCCGGACGGGACCCTTGTCGGTGCCCAGCATGCACTCTTCGTGCGCGCATCCCCGGAGCGTCTCGCGGATATTCGCCGCGCCCTCGCGGAGCTGGACAGGCCCGCCCGCAGCCTGCTCATCCAGGTGCGCCAGGGGTCCAGCCTGGACGCCTCCGGGGCTCGGGTCGGGGCGCGGGTCAGCGAGTCCTTCGGCCGTGGCGATACACGGGGGTCGCGTCCGGGTCGGTCCGCCGGGACCCGAGGGTACCCAGGTTATCGCGTCCGCCGGGCGCAACCGCGCGGATGGGGACC
>JBGSUY010000609.1:0-3446 GCA_041753195.1 Chromatiaceae bacterium | reverse complement strand
GCAGGCCGTTGGCGCGCAGATAGCGCCCCAGCTTGCGGGCCTCGTGCACCGAACCGCCCGGGCTGTTGATGATGAGACCCACCGCCTTCTTGTCGCGCAGCTCGCGGATCACCCGCTCCGCGAAGCCATCCGTGATCTCGGTTCCGTCCAGACGCAGCCAGACGGCGCTGGGCCGCCCACTTTCCTCGAGGCGAACCAGGGCCGGACGAACCCCGGTCAGGAGGGCGAGGTCGCTGCAGGCCTGGGTGGCACGTTCCGCCAGGGCCGGACCATCCGTCTGATAGCGCAGGACCAATTGGTTGGCCCGCTTGATAACGGCCTCGAAAGAAAGCCGGAATTGTTGGACCGCCTTGACGACGGTGGCATCCGTCACCCGGTTATCCAGGTTCTGCCCCACCCGCAGGAGGTGGCAGGAGGCCACCAGGGACAAGAGCTGATCGCGGCTGAGCCCGTCGGGCGGCCGCGGCCCGCCCAGCCCCAGGCCCGACCCGCCCGAGGCGCAGGCTGCGAGAGTCAGGACCAAAGGGAACAGAATCAGGAGCACCAGGGCCAGTGAGAAACCCCGCCCCAGGGGCATCAGACGCCGCCATGGTCGCATATCAGACAGGCCCCTCGCCCCCTACAAGCACCATACAACGCGCCGGCCCCGAAGCGGCGTCAGGCACGGACCTCGATCCCCTGCCCGCGGAGATAGTCCTTGACCGCCTGGATCGGCACCTCCCGCCGGTGGAAGATCCCGGCCGCCAGGGCCGCCTCAGCCCGGGTGGCGGCGAAGACCTCGGAGAAATGCTCCACCCGACCTGCCCCGCTGGAGGCGATCACCGGGATGGTCACCGCATCGCTCACCGCCCGGATCAGCTCCAGGTCGAAGCCCAGGCCGGTACCGTCCCGGTCGATGCTGTTCAGCAAGACCTCACCAGCCCCGAGGTCCGCGCAGGCGCGGGCAAGTTCCACCGCGTCCAGGTCACGCCCTTCCCGCCCCCCCTTGACCGTGCACTGGAACCAGCAGTAGCGCTCGCCCCTGGGCCCTGGGGTCTGGGTCTCAACCGTGACATGGGGTGTCGCGTCGGGCGAGTCCACGTAGACGCGGCGCGGATCGACCGAGATCACCACCGCCTGGTTACCGTACACGGCGGCGATCTGCTCGATGGAGCTCCGCCCGTCCTCGCCGCGGCCGCGCCCGCCCCGGGAGCGGTAGGCCTCCACCGCCTCCACCGCATCCGAGCCGATGGAGATCTTGTCGGCACCAGAGCGGAAGTACTCGTCGGCGACGTCCAAGGCCGAATAGCGGCGTCCGGCGGCATCGGTGAAGGCGCGTATACCGCCGCCGATGGTCAGTGGCACGAAGACCCGCTCGGAGGTCCGGCGCAGGACCTCCAGCATGGGTTGATCCGCCAGGGGAAAGTCCCGGAAGGCGGTGATGTTGAGAAAGGTAATCTCGTCCGCCCCCTCCTCGAAGTAGCGCCGGGCCAGGTCCACGGGCTTGCCCAGATTGCGCACCTCGCCCCGCTCGCGCACGTCGTACTGGTCACCCTTGGTGACCACCAGGTCCCCCTGGTCATTGGTACGCACGTCGAGACAGGCGATGATGCGCCGCGCGAAACGGGTCGGCCCCGCATCGCCAACCGCGAAGGTGTCCGAGGCGGCCAGGTCCTCCCCGACCAGAAAGTGGCGTAGGAGCCTGAGACCCGCCGTGCCGCTCTTCTCGGGGTGGAACTGCACCGCCGCCACCCGACCCCGTTGGACCGCACTCAGGAAGGGCTTTCCATAGTCGGTGAGGGCAAGGCGCCAGCCGTCGTTCGCCGGATCCGGCTCCGCGTGGTAGGAGTGGACGAAATAGAGTTTCTCCCCCCGGTAGTCGGTGAACAGGGGCGAGGGGCGCTCCAGGCGCACCCCATTCCAGCCCATGTGGGGCACCGAGAGGCGGCTCGAGTCGAAGCGCCGGATCAGCCCCGGGATCAGTCCCAGACCCGGTACCCCGGGGGACTCCTCACTCCCCTCGAACAGGGCCTGGAGCCCGATGCAGATGCCGAGGTAGGGGCGCCCCGCCGCCAGATAGGCCTTGAGAGGCTCCACATAGCCCAGGCGTTGCAGTCGCTCCATGGCCGCCCCAAAGGCCCCCACCCCTGGGAAGATGAGCCGCTCTGCCCTCAGGATGTCCTCGGGCCGGGCGATCTCGGTCAGCGAGAATCCAAGTGATTGAATGGCGTTTCGGAGGCTGCGGACATTGCCCGCGCCGTAGTCCAGGAGGGAGATCATGGGGCGTTCCGGGGGCTCTGGGGTCGAAAGGGTAAAGGGACCGGTTGCGGGGCTGCCCCCGGACCTTTAGTGTAACCTCGGCACCTTGGGATTTGATGTCATCGCGCCCAGACCAATGACCGCGGCGCCCCGCGGCGCGCCAGATCGAGGAGACCATCGCGCGCCCGGCCTAACCCGGGCGAGCCCCGGAGCCCGGAAATGGACCTCGTATCCGCGACCATCCTGCTCCTCATTATCATGGACCCGCTGGGGAACATCCCCATCTTTCACGCCCTGGTCGGCCATTGCCCCCGGGAACGGCGGCTGCGCGTGATCGCCCGGGAACTGACCATCGCCTATCTGGTCCTGGTCGGCGTCCTGGTCGCCGGGGAGTCGCTGCTCGGCTATCTGGGTTTGAAGCAGCCCGCCCTGGGGATCGCCGGGGGGGTCGTGCTCTTCATCATCGCGCTGCGCATGGTCTTCCCCGAGCCCGGGGCGGGTCTCCCGATCCTCGAGGACGAGGAGCCCTTCATCGTTCCCTTGGCCGTTCCTATGGTCGCCGGACCCTCGGCGGTGGCGGCGATCCTGCTGCTGGTGAGCCGCGAGCCGGAGCGCCTGGTCGACTGGTGGATGGCGCTGACCGCCGCCTGGGCCCTGAGCGCCGCCATCCTGCTCGCCTCGGGTCTCCTGATGGAGCGTCTGGGGCCGCGCACGCTGCGCGCCCTGGCGAGGCTCATGGGCATGCTGCTCATCATGATGGCGGTCCAAATGCTGATGGACGCCCTCACCGGCTATCTCCAGGGCCTCGGCTAGGGTCCGCCGGTCGGCGAACCGATCTCCTGGGCCGCCCGATCCGGGCCCACCGGGATCCGCTCGGCGGCGACCACCTTTGCCAGCGCCGACTCCATGATCGACCGGGCGCGGGCGGTGGAGGCGTTCAGAAAGGCGTGCAGGGCGGCGTCGTCCGCGTGGCGTATCTCGCACTCCTCGCTGTAGGCCTCGAAGGCGGCGAGCGCCGAGACAAGGTCCACCAGATGATGAGGGCATTCGCAACGGACCGTGGTCGAGGCGGTGGCGATCTGGGCAAGCTCCCGATCCGTGAAGCGACGGACCGGGATGGGCAGGGCGATGTCGACCTCCGCGGCCTCCGTGCCCTCCCCGGGGGGCCCCGCCGCGGGCCGCACCGCCTGATGCAGGGTCAGGCACCA
>JBGSUY010000608.1:0-1911 GCA_041753195.1 Chromatiaceae bacterium | reverse complement strand
GGCGCGGACGCGGTGCATCATGCCCGGCGCCATGCCGGCGGCGAGGACCGCGCCGCCGGTCATCAGGCCGCTCTTGCGCAGGAATTCACGTCGGTTCACCGCGAGTCCGGTGACCGGCCCCGGGTTAGCCTTGGAACCCGGGTTGACGGTGTGCAGGGGGGTGGCGGACTTCTTCACGAGCTTCATGGCATTCTCCTCGCCTGGGCCAGCAGCCGATGGGGCCGGTAGCCGATGGCGATTCAGATCCGGGCGGTGCGGTAGTAGTCCAGGACGTGCTGACTGAGCTGGTAGCCCTTGTGGCCGGCCTCAGTCGCCAACTCGCCCTGGGCGTCCGGCGTCTCAGTGGCCGATGAGAGACCCGGGACCAGGGCGACGGCCGCGGTCCCGGCACCCATTACCGCGCCGGCCTTGAGGAAGTGGCGCCGCTGCTGCCGCGGGTCTTGTGTGTCTCGCTTCATCGCTCTCACCTCGCTGTTCATGCGGTTCGCACGCGGATCGTCTAAAGGCGTGCATCGGCTGGTCGTGTTGGTCCTTGGCGATCCGCCGAACCGGGTTCAAGATTCCATTTCCAGGTAGCGGCCCTCGAGCTCGAAGAAGGCCGACGCCAGACGCCCTACGGACCCGAAGAACGGCGCCCCCTGGACTGACTCCAGATCCCGGCAGAAGCGCCCGATCCAGGGTCCGACGTGGCAGCGGTAGAAGCCGAGCTGGCGTTCCGCCGTCACCTCCGGGTCCAGCGCGAGGTGGGCCATCACCTCGCAGAGGGCGGCCACGTGGTCCTCGGGCTCATGGACCCCAGGCTGCCGCTCGAATCCCAGGGCCGCCAGGTCCCGGCGAAGCTCCCCCAGGGGAAGCTCCATCAGAAATCCAGTCTGGTACCAGGACCCGTAGGGCACCAGCTCCCCCCGACCCAGCCCGATGAAGAGCCGGTGGTACTCGTCGTCGGCCTCGGCGGCGGTCACCGCAGCGGCGGCAAGGCGTAACCCCTCCCAGGCCAGCGCGAAACCGTCACGCCCTTTCGCCGGATCCAGCCCACGCACCTGGGCCAGCAGCCTGTCGTCCGGGACGTCCCGTAACAGGGCGGCGAGGAGCCCATAGAGCGCGGCGCGGGCCTGGTCTTCCTGTGATACCGGGGCCCGCTCGCGCTGGTTAAGTGCTGCAACGGCGTTCAACGGGTCCTGGGCCATGGGTCGTCTCCTCTAAGCGAGCAGGATAGGGGCCAATGCAGCCGAGAAGGAATGGAGCGAAAGGAACGGATTTCACCAAGGACCTGCGCACGGGTCCGCGGCCCGCGAGCGCCCGGGTATCCCCAGCCAGCTACAACTCCTGGCTCAACATCATGTCCGCCACCCGACAATCGCCGCACATCTGCAGACGGCGCCGGGCCCTGGGGTCCTGGAACATGGAGTGGCCCGCGAGGCGCTGCTCCATGCGCCCGATTACCGCCGTGGTGGCGAAGGGCTTGCCGCAGCTCACGCAGTGGAAGGGGCTGTCCTCCCGCAGGAGGCGGGCGCGCCCACGTGCCTCCGGATCGAACAGGAGTCGGGGTGTGATCCAGATGGCGTCCTCGGGACAGGTGCGGGTGCAGAGGCCGCACTGGACGCAATTGGCTTCCAGGAAACGGAGCTGGGGCAGGTCCTGTCCGTCCATCAGGGCCTTGCCCGGGCAGGCCGTGACACAGGCGAGGCACAGGGTGCAGGCCCGCTCGTCCACCTCCGCCGTCCCGAAGGGGGCCCCGGCGGGCAGCGACGCCAAGGGATGGGGCTGGGGCGCCTGGGCATGGAGGTGATCAATGGCCGCGAACAGGATCTGGCGCTTGGTCCCTACCGCGGCATGGCGGGCGGGCTCCAGCACCGGCATCACCGGGGTCACGGCCTGGGCCCCCTCGCCCACCCAATCGACGGCCCTCTC
>JBGSUY010000607.1:0-6610 GCA_041753195.1 Chromatiaceae bacterium | reverse complement strand
GGGCGGGCTCCGCTGGCGGAGCCCGCCGGTCTCTCTACTTATCGACGCCGACGCCGCTGGGCTTCCAGGGGAAACCCTTGCCGGCTTCCACGACGACCGGCTGCGTCTGCCGCGCCGCCAGACCCGGCTCGATGGGCCGGGAGCGGTGTAGATAGAAGGCGTAGGCCTCCATCGCCGCCATCTCGTCGCTGTTCACGTCCAGCGCCTTGCCGAGCTGCGGGTTCTCGATGCACCAGTTCACCATTGTCCGGAAGGGGACCACCTTACCGAACATGGGAACGTACTTCGGGAAGGTCTGCGGATTGGAAGCGGCCGCATCGGGATGACAGTTGCCGCAGGCCAGGCCGACGGTGGTCGTGTCCGGACTGCTGCCGTGCCACAGGTTGTAGCCCAGATTCACGGACTCGAGGAGCGCGGCCTCTTGCTCCGCGATCTGCTCGGCGGTGAAGGGGTAGGCCAAGGCGGACGTCGCGAATGCCCCCGCCGAGAGCGCCACGGACAGGCTGACTGCGTGTTTGATCGATTTGCGCGTGATCTTCATTATTTGTCCTCCTCAGACCTTGAGCCCAGCCGCAAGAAACTCGGTGAGTACGCCCTCTTCGAAGGGGTTGTGCTGGTAGATGCCGTAGCCATCCGCCTTGAGGTCGATGAACTGGGTGCCCATGCCGTCGGTGGCGATGGACGGGTCGACCCGATTCATCTGGCTGGCCGGGAATGGCTTCTCCACCGGCGGATAAGGCCAAGGCCAGGAGGTGCTCAAGGCGCCGACCGAGGTCAGATTGCCGATCTTGTTGTAGACGGTCTGGTGGACGTGGCCGTGGAAGGCCATCACGTGGGCGAACTTGGAGAGGATCTCGCGGATCTCCGGGGCGTCGGAGGTCTGGAAATTCCAGCGCGGGTAGTAGTCCCACAGGGGTCCGTGCGTGAAGATCACGACCGGAGTGTCGGGGGCCAGGTCCTTCACGTCCTTCTTGAGCCACTCGAGCTGCTTGGCATGGACACCCCAGGGGCCAGGGATCGGGCTCTCGAGCATTTCCATGACCGTCATGCGCTCGAGGGGAGACATTCCGGCGGGGGTCCAGAAGTCTTCGACCAGGATCCCGTTGAGCCCGATGAAGTGGACGCCCTTGTGGTCAAAGGACCAGGTCTCAGGGCCGAAGAGACCGTTCCATGCCTTGCCCATGTCCAGATACCAGTCGTGCTCGCCGGGTATGACCTTCATCGGCACCTTGAGGTCGGCGAGAATTTTTTTACCCTTGACCAATTGATCCTCGGTCCCGTTTTGGGCAATGTCGCCGCCGTAGATCACGAAGTCCGGGGCCGGCGTCAAGGCGTTGACCTGGGCGACAGCATCCGCCAGTTGCTGGTCAAACTTGTGGTTGTCCATGCTGTATAGATGCGAATCGCTGATCATCGCGAACCGGAAGGGCTCGACGCCCCGCTTGCCGGTCTGCGCAGAGACGATATCGACCATACCCAGATTGACGCCAACCGCCTTCGCCACGAGCGCGGTCAAACCAACCTTGCCAGTGAATGTCAGGAACTGGCGCCTGCTCTTATTCTCAACCTCAGCCATGTTTTGATCCCCTTTGGTCACGGACTCTTCTAACGGGTTCTGTTCGCCTGCCGTTTGGCGACGGCCTGGGCCTGACAACCGGTCCCGATCGAGGCGGGTGTCATGCCAAGGAAGTTATCCACTGTCAGGTCTCGCTTACGCCAGGACAGATGGTACATAGAGTCCGTCCAATAGATGTCAACATTATGCCCGTATCAAAATTTTCTATTATCTTGCGGTCGTCCTTAGGTTGCCACCCGTCTGTCTCGGACGCTGTGCGAAAAGGAACCTCGCAACCCCGTCTTATTGGCATGTTACGTGCGGAAATGTATGGGTAAGCGTGGGTTGGGGCTTGATTTCTGTTTTGTGACGGAGGATCAGGGTCAGGAACTGGATGGATAATCTAGACTGCAATGAACAGATAACGAACAGATAAAAACTAGCAGGCTGTCTTTGTATATCCATAAAGCAGGTTTATCGCTCGGCGCAAAGAAGGTTCCCACCTCCCATGCGGAGGGGCGGACCGTCGCTGGGGTCCGTTACTGGAAAAGGGCTCCGTTGGACGGGTCCCCGGCAGCCGGGGACCCCGGTCGGTCCGATAAGTCGGGCGGGTGGCGCGAAATGGTGCTACTGTAGGGGCGATATCGCTGCCTTCTCGCGGACTTACGAAAGGACTCACCAACCGAGGGGTAGCCAGCGGCGGGTCCCGGCGGGCTCCCGGCCGCAGATCAGTCCCACAGACATGAGAGACCCATTCGAGACACAGATGCGCGGCGAGAATCTTTCCCTTCCAGATGTGATGCTCGTCCTGGACGTGGAGGGCGTCATTCGCGAAGCGACCCTCTCCAACGGGTTCTCCGGAGAACGGGTCGCCGAGTGGATCGGCAGCCCCTGGGCGGACACGGTGGCCGAGTCCGACAGTGAGAGCCTGCGGCGCATGCTGGCGGATGCCCGGCGCACCGGGGTGTGCGCCTTCCGCCCTCTGACCCAGCGCTTCCCGAGCGGCCTCGAGCTGCCCATCGAGTACACCACCGTGCGCCTGGACGATCACAGGGGTTTGATCGCCGTGGGCAAGAACCTGCGCGCGGTGGCCGAGCTCCAGGCCAGGCTGGTGGAGGCCCAGCAGGCCATGGAGCGGGACTACTGGAAGCTGCGGGAGGTGGAGACTCGTTACCGGCTTCTATTCAACTCCTCAAGCGACGCGGTCCTGCTGCTCAAGGCCGCCAACCTCTCCATCGCCGAGCTGAACCCGGCCGCCGCCCAGGCCCTCGGGATCCCCGTCGCCCAGGCCAAGTCCGTCGGCGATCTGCGCTTGCCCGAGCTGCTGCTGGGCGAGGAGCGGGAGCTTTTCGAGTCCTTGGTTCGGCGCGTGCGTGAGCGTGGTAAGGCGCCCGGCATCCTGCTGCGTCTGGGCCCGGAGCATACCCCCTGGCTGGTGCGGGCCTCCCTGGTCACCTCCACGACGGATGAGATCATCCTGCTCCAGCTAGCGCCCTCCGCCGGGGTTCGGCTGGGATCTGAGGCGGTCGACCCCATTCGCATCGAGGACCTGGTTGAGGGGGGGCCTGATGGCTTCGCGGTGATCGACCATCAGGGTGTGATCGCTCGGGCCAACCGCGCCTTCCTGGAGCTGGTCCAGATGGGCTCAGAGGCGGCCATCATCGGGGAGCCCCTGGGTCGCTGGCTGGGTCGTCCCGGCGCCGACCTCACGGTGCTGATCGCCAACGTGGTGCGCCTGGGCTCGGTCCGGCTCTTCTCCACCACGCTGCGGGGCGAGCTCGGCACCGAGATCGAGGTGGAGATCTCCGCCTCCGGCAAGGGGGGTAAGGGGCCTGGAAACATCGCCATCTTCATCCGCGACGTGAGCCGCCGCCTGTCGGCGCCCGCCGGGGCCAGCGGGCTGGACGCCGCCCTGGAGTCGCTCTCCAAGCAGATCGGCAAGACCACCCTGCGCAAGCTGGTGGAGGATACCGTGGCCATCGTCGAGCGGCGCTACATCGAGGCCGCCTTGGAGCTGACCGGCGGCAACCGCACCGCGGCGGCGGAGCTCCTGGGCCTGAGCCGCCAGAGTCTCTACGTGAAGCTCAACCGCTACGAGCTGGACGAAGGCGCTGAGATCAGCACCGCCGGCGTCACCTGATCCCGGCGAACCGCCCAAGTGCTATCGAGCGCGGCCCCAGTCCCTGGTTTCGGCCAGGCCGACCTCTCCAACTGCGAGCTGGAGCAGATCCATCTCGCCGGTTCCATCAGGCCCTACGGCACCCTATTGGTGGTGCGGGAGCCCGACCTAACGATCATTCAGGCGAACGCCAACGGCGCCCACTGGCTGCGGCGCGGCGGTGAGCTGCTTGGACTGACCCTGCAGGACCTTGGCGGTAGCTTGGCGGAGCGGGTGCAGGCCCTGATTCCCCAGTCCCTGAACGAGATACCCGCCGCCGTGCGGTGCCGGGTGGCGACCCTGGACTTGGAGCTGGATGGGCTGGTCCACCGCCATCCGGACTGTGGTCTGATCGTCGAGCTGACCGAATCGAGCCCGCCGCTCGACCTCTCCGCCTTTGTCTGCGACGCTCTCCGGTCCATCTCCGCCACCGCCTCCCTGCAAGTGCTCGCCGAGCAAAGCGCGCGGATCTTCAAGGACCTGCTGGGTTATGACCGGGTCATGGTCTACCGCTTCGACGAGCAGGGCCACGGCGAGGTGTACGCGGAGGAGCGGGAGCCCGAGTTGGAGCCCTTCCTGGGCAATCGCTATCCCGCCTCGGACATCCCTGAGATCGCCCGGCGGCTCTATGTGCGCAACCGCATTCGGGTCCTCGAGGATGTGGACTATCGGCCCGTCCCCCTGAGGCCCCTGGAGTGTCCGGCCACGGGCGCGCATCTGGATATGTCCCTGTGCTACCTGCGCAGCATGTCCCCGATCCACATCCAGTATCTGAAGAACATGGGGGTCTCAGCCACCCTGGTGGCCTCCCTGCTGGTGGGCGGGCGCCTCTGGGGGCTCATCTCCTGCCACCACTATAGTCCCCGCTCGACCCAGTACGAGCTCCGGGTGGCGAGCGAGCTGCTGGCGGAGGCGGTGGCGACCCGCGTCGCTGCCCTCCAGAGCTTCGCCCAGGCCCAGGCGGAGATCTCCGTGCGGCGGCTCGAGCAGCGCATGATCGATGCCATCTCCGGCAGCGGAGACTGGGAGCATGCCCTGTTCGACAACCCCCAGGCCCTGCTGCAGCCCCTCTCGGCGGCCGGGGCGGCGCTCCTCTACGAGGGGCGCATCCGCACCATCGGCAGCGTACCCGGAACCCCGCGGCTCAAGGCCATCGGCGCCTGGCTCGACGCCCGTGCCCAGCGGCAGGTCCTGGCGACCTCCACCCTGGAGACCGAGGCCCCGGCCTTCTCGGACCTCACCCCGGAGGTGAGCGGCCTACTCGCGGTGCCCCTCTCGAGCAGTGCGGGTGAGTATCTGGTGTGGTTCCGCCCGGAGCGGGTCCACACCCTCACCTGGGGCGGAAACCCTTACAAGGCCGTCGAGTTCGGCGATGACCCAAGTCAGCTCTCACCCCGCCGCTCCTTCGCCAAGTGGTACCAGCTGGTGGAGGGCACCTCGGACCCCTGGGCCCCGGACGATCTCACCACCGGACGCCTGATCGGCGAGTCCGTGGCGGATGTGATCCAGCAGTTCCGATCTTTGCGGGTGTTGATCGCCCGCAACCAGCTCACCGACATCAGCGCCAAGGTGCGCCAGTCCGAGCAGCCGGTGGTGATCGCTGACGGGCGCGGGACCATCGTCCTGACTAACGAGGCCTTCGACGGGCTCCTGGGGGGGGCGCCCCAGCCGCGCGTGCTCATGGACCTCCCGGGCCTGTTCCGGGAGCTGGAGCTGGTGGAGCTCAGCCTCGCGGGGCTGATGGCGCGCCGGCAGATCTGGCGCGGTGAAGTTCAGCTCGCTGGTGGGCCGCTCGTCGGACGGCCCTTCATGGTGAGGGGTGATCCGGTTCTGTCCTCCCCGGAGGAGACCCTGGGCTTCGTCCTTCTGTTCACCGACCTGGGCGAGCGCAAAGCGGCCGAGGAGGCCCGACGCCGCTTCCAGGTGGGGGTGGTGGAGCGCCATCGGATGGTGGTGCGGCCCTTGGAGCACGAGGGCGACCTACGGCGCCGGGACCTGCTGACGAGCCTCATCGGCAACGCCCAGTTGGCCGCCCTGGAGGTCACCGATCGGCCGGACCTGGAACGGGTCCCGGAGATGCTGGATAGCATTCAGGCCTCGGTGGATCGCACCACCGAGCTCCTGGAGCACCTGCTCTGGTACTCCGCCGGACGGCCCCCGGCTGGCGGGGGTCATTGAGACCCTAACCAGGTCCCTCACCAGGTCACCCGCGGCATGCGGAAGGGCAGCAGCATCTGGACCCAGGGAGAGGCGAAGCGCCCAAGGCTCAGGCTCTCGTGGATGGCGGTCAAGGACCGGCCCTGCAGCGCTGAGCGCACCACGGAACGGGCGTAGAAGGGGGTGTCCTCTAGGGTCTGGGCGATTTGCGCCCCGGTTCCCCCATCAGACCGGGTAGCGCGCGGGATCCGCCAGATCGCCGTCTTGGGCAAGGGGGAGCGGGGCGGGGCCGCAAAGTCCTCCACGTCGCCCCGGCCGTCGATCCGCAGGGCCAGGGAGCGGGTCTCGCCGTCATGGCCACGGGTGTCGTAGAGGATCAGGCTGGCCCCCTCCTGGTCGGCCCTCGACCAGTCCCAGGAGTGGAAGCCGAGCTCCAGGGGCTCGGCCCCCGCATTCATGTCCAGATAGCCCGCCCCGTGCCAGGTGAGGCGCGGCACCTCCATCTGGACCTCCACTTGCGCCCGGGGCGCAATGGGCCACCAGCGGTGCCGTCCCCCCTCGCGTCCCCCGGACCCCGGGTCACCGTCCAGTAGGAAGTCGCGCTGGGTGATGGCCAGCGGATGGATCCGCACCCGCCCTCGCACCGGATGGGGCAGGGGGGCCCCCCGCTCGTCGATCTCCACCCTCAGGCAATCCCCGTCCCAGGTCAGCGCGCTCGGTCCGATGCCGAGCCGATGCCG
>JBGSUY010000606.1:0-1776 GCA_041753195.1 Chromatiaceae bacterium | reverse complement strand
CTAGCCCGCATCGCTCACCAGGGGGCTCGGTCGGCGGTTACAGAGCGATTTGGGCGAGCGGTCGGGCCCTGGGAGCGCTAAGCGGACGTGCGGCGGGGCGTGTCGAGGGTTTGGCAGGCGGCAGAGCGCACACGTCGCGTGGGATTCTGGTGACTTCCTGGGCTGTGCGGGCGCGCTGAGCAAATCCCGCCCGTGGGCGCCGTTCTCAGGCGCCGGCGCCGGCCGGTTTCAATGGGTACGAAGCGGTGTGATCAGGGTGCGGCAGGCTGGGCCCTGGCACCTTGGAGGTTGCACAGCGCCTGGAGGAACAGCCGTTGGGCGGGGAAGCTCTCGGAGAACGAGATCCAGACTCGACGTACGCTCACGCGCACCTGGGCGCCGAGTTTGAGCAGGCGCACCCGGATCGTGCCGCACTGGGCGTGGGCCAGGTCGGTTCCCTTCAGACCCAGGCGGCGCAGGGCGCACAGGAGGATGTAGGCGAAGCTGCTGAAGTAGAGGCGGATCTGGTTGGCCCGCAGGAGCTGGGTGCTGGTGCGGTCGGCGAACAGATCGAGCTGTTGCTCCTTGATCCGGTTCTCCATGTCCCCACGCGCGCAGTACAGGTCCTCGTACAGGGTGCGGGCGTCAGCCTCCTCGGCACTGAGGGAGGTGACGACATAGCGCGGGTTGGCACCCTGGGCGAGGTGCTCGGCCTTGACCACCACCCGGCGCGCACGGCTCCAGCTCTCACGCGTGCGGTAGGTGAGCTCACCGAAGACCCGCGCCGCCTGGGCGCTCTGAAGAAACGCCTGCTGGGCCCGCAGGCGTTGGCGCAGGCTCAGACGCCCCAGCCGCGCGTTCTTGGCCAGCCCAAGCACATAGTCAACGGCGTTGCCCTCACACCAGGCCATGATCTCCTCACGGCAGAATCCCGAGTCACCGCGAATGATGATCCGGGTCGCAGGCCAGCGGGCACGGATCTGGGCGACGATGCGGGTCAGTTCCTCGACGCTACCCTCACAGGCGTCGATGTTGGCGCGACGCAGCCGGGCACATAGGACATGTTCGCCGCTGAAGATGTAGAGCGGCAGATAACAGTAGTGGCCGTAATAGCCGTGGAAGAAGCGGCCCTCCTGCTGGCCGTGGACCGGGTCATCGGTGGCGTCGAGATCGAGCCAGATCTGCGCTGGCGCTTCCCGATGGGCGTCGAGAAACAGCTCCACCAGCAGGCGGTCCATGCCCGCGGGATCGGCGACGATCTTTTTGTAGCGCGCCGAGCTGTCCGCATCCGCCGGCGTGAGCTCCAGCCGGTTCAGGGTGCTGGAGCTCGCCAGCGCCTTGCCGCGGTCCTGCTCGCGCACCCGATCTTGGCCGCTCGGATCGGCCTTGCCCACCGCGGTAGCGATCAAGGGGTCATGGCGCAGGGCATCATGGTCGTTGAGGTCCGCATAACCCAACGCCAGTCCATACACCCGCTGGCCGATGAGCTCGCGCACGTTGTGTTCAATCAGATCCGCATGGCGGTGATCAACGAACTGCGCGGCCAGGCGCTCGATGATCCGCGTGCGTCGCTCTACCTCCCGCAACAGCACCGCGCCTCCGTCAGAGCTGATCGCCCCGCCGTCGAAGCGACCGAGCACCACGCGCTTGCCCAGGCCCTGAAACTCCAGCTGTTCTCCGCTACACTCTGTCATCGTAGGGTCGCCCTCTCGTTGGTTTATAACGGCTTGATTGCACGACCGTTATGCCTCAGAAGGCGACCCTTTTTCAATCCCTTGGTGAGATATCCGGGCTAGC
>JBGSUY010000605.1:0-3019 GCA_041753195.1 Chromatiaceae bacterium | reverse complement strand
CACGGCTGGCAGCAGCCCGGCGCCGGCGCCGCCCGCGAGATGCCCGACGGCGACAGCACGTTGATTCCGGACGTTGTGTTCGGCACGGAGCGGGAGCCGGCGGCGTTTTTCTACCGAACCGAGGTCGAGGTGCCGCAGACGTTCGCCAACAGCGAACAGGTGGTGCTGTATTTCCCGAGCCTGATCGCCCGCGCGGTCCAGATCTGGGTCAACGGCCGGCCGGTCGAGTTCGACCACGGCACCTACACGGACACGACTTGGCGCGACGGATCGGACTATTTCTGGATGAACTACGACCACCAGCAGCGCTACGACGTCACCGGCCTTATCGAGCCGGGCGCACGCAATACGATTGCCTTCCGCGTGTTCAAGAGCTTCGACCACGGAGGCAGCTACGATCGCGTCTTCCTGCTGGCCGATCCGCCGGCGGTGGCGAGCGCAAAGTAGCCTCAGGGCGGGACACGGAGGCATTGCGTCCCTGTCCATGCACTGGAAGATCCGCAATGGGCAGGGCAAGTGGCTGCGGCGGCGGCTGCTGGATCGCTATGCGCCCCGGGCCCTGGTGGAGGGGCCAAAGATGGGGTTCGGGATTCCGCTGGATGCCTGGCTTCGAGGGCCGCCGCGGGAGTGGGAGGAGGCGCTGCTGGCGGAGGATCGGTTGGGGCGGGAGGGGTATCTGGTGCCAGGGCCGATCCGTGCTGCGTGGAAGGCACATTTGGCTGGGCAGGCGTCTTTTGGGTATCGGTTGTGGTCGGTGTTGATGTTGCCGGCTTGGTTAGAGCTTTGGGGGTGAGTGAGGGGGTTGGGTTGGTGGGTGGTGTTGGGGGGGGGGGGAAGAGTCACCGCGCTGAGCGCGACTCCCACAGCAGGCCTGCCACAGGGCCCCGATGGGGTGTTTGTTTGTGGGAGGGGCGCTCCGCGCCGCGATCTTTGTGGGCGCCTGCTAGGTCCTGTTGCTCCGTGGAGCGGGCCTCCCACGCGGCGCGACAGGTGGCGGCTTATGAGCGGGCGGTTTGGGGGGCTATGGTCGTCTACTGGTTGATGTTCTTGCTGCCGGCGGGGGTGGCCCTGTTCAAGGTGCGCGCCACGCGGGAGACCGAGCTGGTGGGCTGGGGGGTCGTCTGGCTGACACTGACCCTGCTGATCGGGTACCGTTTTGAGGTGGGCGGGGACTGGGGAAACTATCTCCGCCACTTCGACGAGGTACACAAGGTGAGCCTGTGGGAGGCGATTCAGCGTTTTGACCCGGCGCATGGCGCCTTCAACTGGATCTCGGATCGTCTGGGCTGGGGGGTGTACGGCACCAACCTGGCCTACGGGGCCATCTTTTCATTGGGGCTGATCGCCTTTTGCCGCCGCCAGCCCCGCCCGCTGCTGGCCCTGGCGGTGGCGATGCCCTATCTGGTGGTGGTGGTGGCGATGGGTTATTCGCGCCAGGGGGTGGCCATTGGGCTGGGGTTCTTCGCGCTGCTGGCCCTCGCCGAGCGCAATACGCTCAAGTTCGTGCTGTTCGTGGCCCTGGCGGCGGCCTTCCACAAGACCGCGGTGGTGCTGATACCGATCGCGATCCTGGCCAGCACCCGGCACAAGGTCTGGACCGCGGCCTGGGTGGGTGCCACCGGGGCGCTGATGTACTTCCTGTACCTCGAGGACTCCGCCGACACGCTGGTGAAGGGTTATATCGAGGCCGAGTATTCCTCACAGGGGGGTGCGATTCGGGTGGCCATGAATGCGGCGCCGGCCGCGCTGTTCTTGCTCTACCGCAAGCGCTTTCGCCTGGACCGGGCGGAGCAGACCCTGTGGACCTGGTTTGCGCTGATTTCCTTGGCGTTCGTGCCGATTCTGTTGATCTCGCCCTCCTCCACCGCGGTGGACCGGGTGGCGCTCTATTTCACCCCGATTCAGATCTTTGTCTTCTCGCGCATGCCCGATGCGCTTTGGAGCGGGAAGCGGCGGCCGGCGGCGCGGGCCCTGGTGGCGGGGTATTACGGGGTGGTGTTGTTTGTGTGGCTGAATTTCGCGACCCATGCGCAGTATTGGCTGCCTTATCAGTTTTATCCCTTGGTTTCCCTGGGGCCAGAGTGGTGGTGAGGTGGGTTCCGTCACCGCGCGGAGCGGGCCTCCCAAAGCGGCCCTCCCAGATGGGTGCACGCTCGGCGGACGGTGTATGGATGATTGAGGTCCCATGAGCTTGCGGATTGCACTCGCCTCGAATACGGCCTGGTACCTGTTCAACTTCCGCGGCGGGCTGATCGCGGAGCTGTTACGGCTGGGGCATCGGGTGGTGACTCTGGCCCCTGCGGACCCGTTCTCGGTGCGCCTGGCGGGCCTGGGGTGCGAGGTGGTGGACCTGCCCATGGACAACATGGGCACCAACCCGCTACGCGATCTTTCCACCTGGCGGGCGTTCGGCCGGGCCTACCGCCGGGCAAAGCCCGACGTGGCGCTGCACTTCACCATCAAGCCGGTGATCTACGGGACCCTGGCGGCCCGGGCCCTGGGGGTGCCGGTGGTGAATACCATCACGGGGCTTGGCACCGCCTTCCTGCGCGGGGGGCCCTTGCAGGCGGCGGTGGAGCAGCTTTATCGGGTGTCCCAGCGTTGGCCGCACCGGGTGTTCTTTCAGAATCCGGACGATCTGGGGCTCTTCGTGGACCGTGGGCTGGTTGGGGGCGAGAAGGCCGGCCGCCTGCCGGGCTCCGGGGTGGACCTGGAGCGCTTTGCCCTGTGTCCAAACCCGGGGCGGGCGGCGCCGGTGTTCTTGTTGATCGCGCGGCTGCTCTGGGACAAGGGGGTGGGGGAGTTTGTAGAGGCGGCGCGCGTCCTGCGACGGGAGTACCCGGATGTTCGCTTCCAGCTCCTGGGCCCCCTGGGGGTGGCCAACCGGACGGCGGTCCCGCGGGCGTCGCTGGACGGCTGGCTGGCGGAGGGGCTGGTGGAGTACCTGGGGGAGACCGACGACGTGCGGCCCTGGATCGCCCAGGCGGACTGCGCCGTGCTGCCCTCCTATCGGGAGGGC
>JBGSUY010000604.1:0-3753 GCA_041753195.1 Chromatiaceae bacterium | reverse complement strand
AGCGGCCCGCTCCACCAGGGGCGAACGGCGGTCGTCCCCGAACTTCTCCGCGTCCGCCGTGATCTCGTCCCGGATCAGGCGCCGCAGCCGCCTGACGTCGCCCAGAATTGCCTGCAGGCGGTCCCGCTCCTCGGCCAGCTCCTGCTGCTCGCCCCGGATCTTCATCTCCTCCAGGCGGGCGAGCTGCCGCAATCGGGTGTTGAGCACATACTCGGCCTGGGCGTCGGTGAGCCCGAAGCGGGCCATCAGGACGGGCTTGGGCTCGTCCTCGGTGCGGATGATGCGGATCACCTCGTCGATGTTCAGATAGGCGATCAGCAGGCCATCCAAGAGGTGCAGCCGCTCCAGGACCTTGCCGAGCCGGTGCTCCAGCCGGCGCCGCACGGTGGCGGTACGGAAGTCCAGCCACTCCGCCAGGATCTCCTTGAGGTTCATGACCCGCGGGCGGCCATTGGTGGCGATCAGGTTCAGGTTGACCCGGTAACTGCGCTCCAGATCGGTGGTGGCGAAGAGGTGGGACATGAGCCGCTCCACGTCCACCCGGTTGGAACGCGGCACCAGGACCAACCGGGTCGGAAACTCATGATCAGACTCGTCCCGGAAGTCTTCCAGTATGGGGAGCTTCTTGGCGTTGAACTGGGCCGCGATCTGCTCCATGACCCGTTCCCCGGAGACCTGATAGGGCAGCGCCGTGATCACGATCTCCCCCTGCTCCAGCTCGAAGCGGGCCCGCTGCCTGAGGCTACCGCCACCGGTGCGGTAGATGCGCAGCAGATCCTCCGCCGGGGTGACGATCTCCCCGGCTGTCGGAAAGTCCGGGCCCGGACAGTGCACCACCAGGTCCTCGATGGTCGCATCCGGGTGATCGAGCAGGTGGATGCAGGCCCGCGCCACCTCCCGCAGGTTATGGGAGGGGATGTCGGTCGCCATGCCCACGGCGATCCCGGTGGCGCCGTTCAGCAGCAGATTGGGCAGCCGGGCGGGGAGCATCTTGGGCTCCTCCAGGGTCCCGTCGAAGTTCGGCTGCCAGTCCACGGTCCCCTGGTCCAGCTCCGAGAGCAGGAGCTCCGCGTAGGGGGTCAGGCGCGACTCCGTGTAGCGCATGGCCGCGAAGGACTTTGGGTTGTCTGGGGAGCCCCAGTTACCCTGGCCGTCGATCAGGGGGTAGCGGTAGCTGAAGGGCTGGGCCATGAGGACCATCGCCTCGTAGCAGGCCGTGTCCCCATGGGGGTGGAACTTACCCAGCACGTCGCCCACGGTCCGCGCCGACTTCTTGAACTTGGCGGCCGCCGAGAGCCCGAGCTCCGACATCGCGTAGAGGATGCGCCGCTGCACGGGCTTGAGCCCATCCCCCAGATGGGGCAGGGCCCGGTCCAGGATGACGTACATGGAGTAATCCAGGTACGCCTTCTCGGTGAAGGTCTTGAGGGGCTGGCGCTCCAGACCCTCGGGCGTGTACGGGGCGATCTCAGACATGGAATAAGAGTGGCTAGTGGCGAGTCACGAGGGCCGGGGCAAGAGGACCGAGGGGGGAGCCCGATCGACTCC
Source organism: Chromatiaceae bacterium (assembly GCA_041753195.1). Classification (GTDB taxonomy): domain Bacteria; phylum Pseudomonadota; class Gammaproteobacteria; order Chromatiales; family Chromatiaceae; genus Thiodictyon. Next base: position 2,205 of record JBGSUY010000604.1, on the reverse strand, counting down.
TCGGCACTCGCCCCTCGCTACTCGCCACTCCTTTGAATCACCGCGAAGCTGGCGCCCTGGGGATCCCGCAAGTAGGCGAAGCGCCCCACCTTGTCGATCTCCATGGGTCCCATCAGTACGGATCCACCGAGCCGCGCGGCCGTCGCCAGGGTACCGTCGCAATCGGCGACCCCGAAATAGATCGTCCAGTTGGGGGGCATGGGGCCCCAGTCGTCCTGGATCTGGAGCATGCCCGCGACGGGCTTCCCCTCGAGCTCGAAGAGCACGTAGCGACCCTCCATGAGCTCCGGGCTGGTGCGGGTGGTCCAGCCGAAGAGCGCGCCGTAAAAACCGGCCGCCCCGTCCGTATCCCTTGTCAGCAGCTCGTTCCAGGAACGGGCCCCGACCTGGTTGTCGATCTGGGCCCCGGGGTGGGCCCGTGCCTGCCAGAGCCCCACCAGGGCCCCCGTCGGGTCCTGGATGAAGCACATTCGCCCCTCCTCCATGACGTCCATGGGGGGCATGACGAGGGTGGCCCCGAGCGCGACCGCCCGCTCCGACACGGCATCGACGTCGCTCACGCTGACATAGCTGGACCAGTAGGGCACCGGACCCTGGTCCGAGGACAGGGGGTAGAGGCCAGCGGCCTGTCTCCCCTGATAGCTCAGCATGGTGTAGGGGACGGCCAGGTCCGTGTATGGATCCTCGGCGGTCCAGTCCAGGACGGACCCGTAGAAGGTCTTGGCGGCCTCGGTGTCCGGGGTGGCGAGGTCAACCCAGCAAAAGGTGCCCAGCGTATAGGATGTCATCTCGGCCATGGTGTGCTCCTGGTGGTGGTGTCTGATTCATTCTCGGAACAATTCCGGGGACCGGTCAGGTATCCCCGGAGGTCCGGGCCCGGCGGCCCCGGCCCTCGATGGCGAGCGGGGTCTCCTGGGTCGCGATGACCTTGAGATCGTGATCGTCCGCCGACAGACGCCGGCCGCCGATGAGCCGCTCCTGGCGGGCCCGGACCCCGTAGCCCAGGGCGGCCCCGCCCGCGGTGGCGATGGTCAGCAGACCCAGGGTCACGAACTGGGTGAGCAGCATGGCGGTCCCCACCCCCACGGCCCCGCCCACCAGGGCGCCAGACTTCAGCGTGAGCCCCCGACCCAGCCCCCCTCCCTTGGCCGCCTTCGCGGCCAGACGCTCCTGGGTGCGCACGTCCTTGGTCCGCTGCTGCTCCGCCTTGACCCGGATCTGCTCCCGCTCCTTGGAGAAGCGCTCGCTGGCACGGGCCACCGCATGACGGCGGTCGGCCCCGACCATAGCGCTGAACCACAGGGCCACCAGGGCACCGACAGAGCCCCCCAGCAGCAGGAACAGGGGCCAGGTGCTCTGCCAATCGGTGTTGAGGGCCGTGTAGACCAGGAGCCCGGTGACCCCCTGGAGTAAAAGGATGCCGACGAGGAAGCGGATCAAGCTGAAGGCGCCATCGGTGATCATCAGCGAGCCACCCGGGGCGATCCGCCTCGTCCAACCCGAAACACCCAGTCCCTCTTGGCCGCCGCCGGCTCGGCCCCGAGGGGCAGGGTCAGGAGCCGTTCACGGATGGCGTCGAGGCCCGCCGCCTGGCCCCCCGGCGGCACCGGCCGGTCGAAGGCATCCACGACAGCGTACAGATACTCCTTGCCCACCTCGGAGAGGTCGACAACCAGACGGGGCGAGCCGGCACCATCGGCGAGGAGGCGGGGCTCGGGACTCGAGACCAGGAAGGGTCCGGGACGGGTCTCGAGGCGCCGGGCCAGGGTGCCCAGGCCCGCACCGCGGAGCTCAGTTGCAAACTGGCGTCGCATGGGGTCGGAGAGCTCGGGGCCCGTCTGGTCCCCCAGGGGCAGGTCCGCCCGCTTCGGATGCACCGCCACCAGGAAGGCGTGGGCCTCGGGGCTGGGGCCCCCGCCACCCTCCCCCGGCACATAGGTCTCGATCACTCGAAGGAGCTCCCGGTCTCGCGCCTGCGGTGCCGCACCTTGGGTCCCCGAGCCGGCGCTGAGCAGGACGAAGGTATAGAGACCGAAACCCGGGGTCGCATTGTCGTAGAGGGTGTTGAGTGCGTCTGCCCCGGCCAGGGCGGCGGACCCGAAGTTGGGGCTGATATGGGCCATGGCATAGGTGGCGGCACCCGGGCTCGGCGCCTGGGGGGAAGCATCGGGCGTCCCGCGGGCACGGTCAAGGCCGGCGGCGGCC
>JBGSUY010000603.1:0-3848 GCA_041753195.1 Chromatiaceae bacterium | reverse complement strand
TCCGCCACATCGCCGAGCGGGCGGAGCTAGGCGAGCGGCGGGAGGCCCTGCTGGCGGTGCAGATCCCCGAGCGCCCGGGGAGCTTCTTGAGCTTCTGCCGGGTGCTCGGCAAGCGCCAGATCACCGAGTTCAATTATCGGTACGCGGACCCGGCCCGGGCCCAGGTCTTCGTCGGGGTGGAGCTGGCCCGGGGGGATGAGGAGCGTGCCGAGCTGATCACCCGGCTCAGGGAGAAGGGGCTCGGGGTGCTGGACATGACCGAGAACGAAACGGCGAAGCTCCACATCCGTTTCATGGTGGGCGGCCACGCCGTGGGGATCGACGCGGAGACCCTGGTGCGCTTCGAGTTCCCGGAGCGGCCCGGGGCCCTGCTGGATTTCCTCACCGGGCTCGGCAAGCGGTGGAACATCACACTCTTCCACTACCGCAACCACGGGGCCGCCTATGGGCGGGTGCTGATGGGGCTGAGCGTCCCCCCGCAGGAGCAGGCGTCCTTCCACGCCTACCTCGCGAACCTGGGCTACCAGCACTGGGACGAGAGCGAGAATCCCGCCTATCGGATCTTCGCCGGGGCCTCCTGAGCGGCGGCTCAGGAACAGGGTGGCCCACCGGAATCGCGCGAGCGGGACGCCCGTCGCCTAGGCTCAGCCCTGGTCCAGCCGCTCGCTATAGTCCCTGGGCGGCGGTGTCCAGCCCCGCTCGGTGCGGTCGTGCAGGTAGAGCCGATCCGCCGCCATGGCCTCCTGGAGGGTCCCCGCGTGCTCGCGGATGCGCGCCAGCAGGGCCCGGTTCCGGGCCAGATCTGGCTCCTGGTCCCAGAGGTCGCACATCTGGTCCAGACCCTCCTGGTCGTGATGGCGGAAGGCGCGCACCATCTTCTCCACCCGGAAGGGATGCACCCCCAGGGTCCTCAGGGCCTCTGCCCCCGCCACCAGCGAGGCGTCGAAGAGTTCGCGCACGGCCAGGTCGGCCCCCGCCCGCTTGAGCAGGTAGTAGTGGTTCACGTCATAGGCCCGGGCCAGGATCCTGAGGCGCGGGTACCGGCGGCGCACCTCCTCCACGAGCACCACGGACCTGTCCCGGTCGTCGAGGGCCACCACTAGGACCCGCGCCTGGGCAATCCCCGCCGCCTCCAGCAGATCCAGTCGCGAGGCATCCCCGTAGTAGGTCTTGATGCCGAGCCGGCGCAGCATGTCGATTTGGGCCGCCTCATGGTCCAGCACCACGGTATGCACCCCGCTCGCCACCAGGAGCCGGTTGACGATCTGGCCGAAGCGCCCCACCCCGGCGATGATCACGGTGCCCTGCTCGTCGATGGTGTCGGCGGCCCCCTCGGCCCGGTGGCTCAGCCGGGGGAGGACGAGCCGTTCGTGGACGATGAAGAGGATGGGGGTCAGCAGCATGGCGAGGGTAATCACCAGGGACAGGGTCTTGGCCAGCTCGCCGGGGATCACCTGGTTCTGGACGCTGAAGGCCAGCAGCACGAAGCCGAACTCACCCGCCTGGGCGAGCCCCAGGGTCAGGAGCCAGCCGTCCCCGGTCGGGAGCCGAAAGAGCCGGGCGAGCCACCAGAGCACCAGGGCCTTCAGCCCCATCAACCCGAGGGCCAGGGCGAGGATCCGGACCGGCTCGGCGAGCAGGATGGCGAAGTCGATCCCGGCCCCCACCGTGATGAAAAAGAGCCCGAGCAGGAGCCCCTTGAAGGGATCGATGTCGGTTTCGAGCTCGTGGCGGAACTCGCTGTCGGCCAGGACCACGCCGGCGAGGAAGGTCCCAAGTGCGGGGGACAGGTCGACCAGGGTCATGAGGAGCGCAATGCCTACCACCAGGAGTAACGCGGTGGCGGTGAAGATCTCCCGCAGACGCGACTCGGCGATGAATCGGAACAGGGGACGGGTGAGGAAGTGGCCGCCGAGGACCACGGCGGCGATGGCCCCCAGCACCACCAGGGCATAGGCCCAGCCGGGCAGGCCCTGCACCAGGGTGAGGCCCCCATGGGCCGCCCCCTCGGCCTGCACCGCCGTGCCGCTGAGCTCCTGCCCACCGAGCCCCGGGGTGGCGAGGAGCGGAATCAGGGCCAGCATGGGGATCACCGCAATGTCCTGGAACAGCAGCACCGCGAAGCCCGCCCGTCCTCCTTCGGTGCGGGTCAGGCCCTTCTCGGCCAGGGTCTGCAGGACGATGGCGGTGGAGGACAGGGAGAAGATGAGCCCGATCACCAGGGCGCTGCCCCACTGGAGCCCGAAGGGCAGGACCGCCAGGAAGATTAGGGCGGCGGTGACGGTGACCTGGAGGCCCCCCAGGCCCAAGAGCTGGGAGCGCATCCGCCACAGGAGCCTCGGCTCGACCTCCAGCCCCACCAGGAACAGCATCATCACCACCCCGAGCTCCGCGACGTGCTGGAGCTCGGCGGCTTCGGCCCCCACCAACCCGAGCACCGGCCCGATCAGGATGCCGGCCCCAAGGTATCCCAGCACGGAGCCCAGACCCAGCCGCTTGGCGATGGGCACGGCAACGACCGCCGCGCACAAGTAGATGAAGGCCGGAAACAGCATGCCGCCCATGGGTTAGGGTCCTCGGATAATGGCGTCCAGGTCCGCATTGAGGCGCGGCAGGGACTGGGCAGCCGTGATGTCCAGGCGGCCATCCCGCAGGGCCTCGAGCACCCGCACCCAATCGGCCACATGGGCCTGCACCCGGCCCTCCTCCACGGCGGTGCGGGCCCCGAAGAGTGCGAAGGGCGGAAGGTAGATCATCCCGCACAGGAGCGCCGTCTGTTCCAGAGGCCGCAGCAGCTCGCGGATGCTGAAGTGGTTGTAGCCCTGGGCGCGGTAGGCGGGCTCGGGCCCGCCGGCGGTCAAGGCGTTGAAGAAGATCTTGCCCCGCAGCGCGGTCCCGCCGGTCCCGTAAGCGAAGCCGTGCTCCAGCACCAGATCCTGCCACTCCTTCAAGATGGCGGGGGTGGAGTACCAGTAGAGAGGGTGCAGGAACACCAGGACCTCGTGGGCGACCAGCCGTGCCTGCTCCCGGTCCACGTCGATGGCCAGCGTCGGGTATTCCCGGTAGAGGTCCACGAGGTCCACGCCCTGCACCCCCGAGGTCGCCTCGGCCAGGGGACGATTGACCTCGGAACGCTCCTGGGAGGGGTGGGCGAACAGGACCAGGACGCGCCGACCCTTGGGGCTAGCGCTCATGCCTGGCTCGGGGTCCTGGGTGGGTCGCAAGGGGGCGTCGTTGGAGAGTTTGAGTCGTCAGTGGGCGGAGCCTTCTGACCTGGGCACCGTCGCCTGCTCCAGATACTGCCGGGCGTCCTGGAGGAGCCGCTTGTGGCCAATCAGGAGCTGCAGCCGGCTGCCGCGCACCTGACGCCACAGCATGGCCGAGCGGATGGCCGCGAGCAGCAGGGCGCGGATCCGGTTCTGGTTGTCCGGATTTTGCAGGTGCAGGGGCTCGCCCCGCACCAGGATGCGCGGCTGCAGTTGGCTCAGGGTCTCGCTGTAGAGCTCCGCGAAATGGGCGACGAGATTCGGGTGCAGGAGGGCGAAGTGCTCCCGCTTCTGGGCGGCGGCCTCGATCCCCTGGCCGATCAGGGCCAGCAGATCCGGTCGACGCGACAGGTTGCGCTCCAGCTTCAGCAGGTTGACCACGTAGCGCGTCAGCTCCAGGTTCCGCTCGGGCTTGCCGGTGAGCTGGGCGATAATCTGACGCGCCCCGTTGGCCACCGCCCCGGGCGGGCCGTAGACGGCGGCCACCGTGGGTGCGTCCACCTGGAACAGGCTGTGGATGCAAGGCTCCATGGCCGCAGCGTCGGCGCTCCCGGTGCGGGCGATGCGCATCACGCAGGCGGC
>JBGSUY010000602.1:0-3900 GCA_041753195.1 Chromatiaceae bacterium | reverse complement strand
GGTCGTCGAGCCGCGAGCCGAAGACGCGGATGCCGACCTGCTCGCCGGCCAGTTGGCGGGCGATGCGGCGGATGCCTTGGATCTGCTCGGGGGTGAGGCGCATGGTGGGTGAGTCGTTCGCTCCACAGAGTTGCCACTCGTCAGACGCGACGCCTGGGCTGCGAGGGGCGGCTACTCCCCGACCTGCCGCAGCAAGCGGTCGAGCACGGTGTCGGACAGGTACATTCCGACGTCGCGCAGGTGCTCGAGGACAAGACGCGCCGATGTAATCCGTCCCGCGCGTTTCGCCGCAAGGACAAGGCCGCGCGTACCGCGCAGGGGGATACCCAGGGCCTCGGCGCAGCGTCGAGCGGCGAGGTCGTCGATCACCACTCCGCACCCTGGCGAGTTGTAGGCAACTGCCAACACCGACGACTCGCCCGGGCCGAGATCCCAAGCCAGAATAGCGGGCGGTGTGGGCGGCGCGGCGACTTCTCTCAGCCATTCATGCTCTGCCAAGGCTCGGGCGGTCGCATCCGCCTCGCCGTAGGCGCGGATCTCTGCCGCGACCGGAGCAGGCACTCGGATCTCCGGTGCCACGACATGCAACAGTTCCAGCCTTCCCGCTCCGCAAGATGAATCAAGGGGGAGGTGTTGACGATCAACACCCGTATCGGCCCCATCACGATCAGCCACCTGCGTCCGCGGCCAATTCCCGTGCCAGGCTGTCTTCGTCTACGACGAAGACGTCGACGCCATCCCGGACCAGTGCACGGAGAAAGTCGCGCCGGTTAAGCCCAGCGAGCTCTGCCGCGCGCTCCTGTGAAATCAATCCTCGGGCGTACCAGTGGATAGCCGCCGCCAGCTTCATTTCCGTAGCGAACTCACTGGGGGAGCGACGCAATGCCGAGAGGGATGACTCTGGAACAGTCACGGTAAGGGAAGTCATTGCTCAGTCCTCCAGGGGGACTTCACCGGCAGCACGCCTGTCCGGACCCGGCTGCCGGCCAGTTGGCGGGCGATGCGGCGGATGCCCTGGATCTGCTCGGGGCTGAGGCGCATGGTGGACTCAGCGGTTATCCTGCCGCCGGCGGGGGGTGTTGTCTCGTTTCCAAGGCCCACTTGGGAATGCGGTGCGCGACGCCCCGCCTTGCGATCCAACACCCTCGGGAAGCCGCTTTTGCGGTGCCTTTCCTCATGGTCATGCCTGCCTCGATGGCTGTGAGATTAGCGATCGATCAGTCGTCCGGTTAATTCCATGTACGCGGGAAACGCGGCATCGAAGCTAATCACGCTCGCGTGACGCTCGATCGCCGTCGCGATGATGAATCGGTCGACCGGATCTCGGTGGTGCTCTGTGAGGCGCGCGGCACGGACGGCGATAGACCGATCGAGCGGAACACACTCGACTTGAGACCCTTGTAACGCTTGGTCGAGCCATTCATCGAGGTCCAGTTTGAGCTCCAGGCGGCCTCGCCGGGCAAGCCAGGAAGCCTCCCAGCAACTGGCGGCACTGACAGCCAGCCGATCCCCAGTCTCGATCCGCTCGATGATGGGGAGCGGCAGAGGGCTGACGGCGGGATCGACCCAGCGAACCCAGATGTGGGTATCGAGCAGGATCACTGTAGCGCCTCCCAGTCCTGATCGGGGACCGCCGGGGCCAAGAGGTTGTCGCGCATGGTGACGGACCCGGCAAGCCTCGGCGAGGGTTTGCGACGGGGCTGGATCGCGGCCTCTGACGCCGACCGCTGGGGTTCTGTGTCTTCCATCAGCAGCAATACGCGGAGCTTGACGCCATCTGGAACCTGTTCCGGCAGGCGAAGCATGTGCTGCTTGGCAACGGCTTCGAATTCTATTGCTCGCATAGGAATATTCCTGCATTTGTCTCATTCCCGAGGTCCCCTTGGGAACGCGGTTGCCGAAGCTCGGCTTCCCGATCCAACGCGCTCCGGAAGCAGAGCTTCACTTACCTGGGTGCCCAGTCGGAGCTAGGGAGGCAGAGCACCCGGAGCCGGCGTGCGGGCACTCGCTCATATGCCGCGGCGCCCATGCCTATCCGGGACTCTCGGCGGCAGAGCCTGCGCTTGAGCGCGGCAGCTCACGACAGGCTCCACGGAACCTGTGAGCAGCAGCGTCCCGTCAGACGCCAAGCGCGATTTGCTGCCGCTGGTCACCTGTCTCGACAATCAGATTGCCTTGGTCCTCGGAGAACTGTTGGTTGGCATTGAGCAGCTCGATCCCGTAAAGCGTGCCGTCGCCAGCGATATCGATATGAATTTCCTCGCTGATCTTGATGGTCGTCACATTGCCGGTCTTCTCGTGAAATCGGATGTAGGCGATGTTGTATTTCGGGTCGTAGGTCATCTTCATCCTGGTCGCTCTCACTAGAAGTATTTGACCAAAACTGTTATGTCAAGGTAGCTTCCGTCCGGTTCTTGCACCGCATAAGCCTCGACTTGCTTGTTTCGGTAAGGCCGGTTCTGCCAAACACCATCGAAGGTGAAGTTCTTGCGGAACCCATCTCGCCCATGCTTGGCTGCAAAGGTCTCACCGTGTCGGATCGACTCTTCGACGTCTTCGCGGCTCGCCCCGCGCTCCTGCATCCGAGCCAAGGCATGAGGGTACAGCCGGATCATACGCTACTCCTTAGGATACCCTTGTGGCGGGCTGAGACGGCCCATGGCCGATCCGCGTCCCCATTGCGCTGTTGCTGCGCTTTCGCCACCGTCGCGGGTGGCGGTGCTGATCCGGGTCGCGGAGTCGCCCTGCCGGTAGTCTGCCCCGTCCGCCTTTGCCGTCCATAGCACCAGGTGCGGCTGGGCGATGAGCGTGTCAGTAAGACTGGCATATTCCTCGCCGCTCAGGACCAGTGGACGGATCTTGCGTGTGAGGTGGCGCTCGGTCTTGGCGATGAGGTCGGCGAGGTTGCGCTGGTCGATGGCGCCGACGAGGACGAGGTCGATGAGGCCGCTGTCGCGCCCGAGGGCGTAGTCGCCGACCAGGAGGGCAAGCTCCAGCCGCCCGAGGCGCTGGACGATGCTGTCCAAGATGCGGTCCATGCCAAGGGACTTGCGCACCATGGAGTTAAGCTCGGGGAACAGGGGATGGGCCTGGTTGGCGGAAAACTGGAGGCGGTTGCCCTGGCGGGCGCTGCGCACCAGGCCGCTGGCGCTCAGGTTTTGCAGCTCGCTTCGCACCTGGCTTGGGGATACGGCCAGCTCTCCGGCCAGCTCCCGCAGGTGGGCGCGTCGATTGGGATTGAGGAAGAGCCGCATCAGGATCTCGATCCGGGTCCGGGAGGTGATCAGGCCGCTGAAGAGGGTCTGCATGGGGCTCGTGTCGTTCTATTTTCTAGAACGCTAGGCCGAGGGGGCGCCCCTGTCAACGGCGGTCGACCTGGGGTGTGAAAGGGGGCGCAGTTTGGCCTTGCGGCGGCCGCCTGGGGCTCGCCCGCGACGTTATCCGACTGACTGCGGTGCCCTCGACATCGCCGATCTTCCAGCGGCGCAGGCGTAGGGCATGAGGCGGAACGGGATAGCAGTTCCGTCCTCGTGTGCGGCGGCATGATGGCGGGTCGCCCTTCGGGCATCCGCCCGCAACACGCAATCCCCAGTCGTATCCGCAAGGCGCGCCCGTCCTACGGACTACGCTCGAGGGCAGCGCATTCCCGTCCACATTGACCACCTGTAGCCGCAGGGCAACAGTGTGAACCATGATGGATGTGCGCAAGACCCACGCCTTCTAGGGAACGCAGTTCCCTGCCAACGGGCAGGGAACTGCGTTCCACGTCCTCGGAGGGTCGTTCGTCCTCGGTCGGAACGGCCAACAACAGCCGGTAACTGGTCGGTCGTCGCGGCCCGCCTCTGTCGCGCTCGATCAGGCGGCCGTCGAGTCCGGACAACGCCTTGGTGATCCCGCGCC
>JBGSUY010000601.1:0-9255 GCA_041753195.1 Chromatiaceae bacterium | reverse complement strand
GGGTCGACACTGGGACCGTGGACAGAGCGGCGCCGAAAGCGACCCCCTGGGCCACCGCTACCGCGATGCGCACCCCGGTGAAGGACCCGGGGCCGCGCCCGAAGGCGATGGCATCCAGCGCTGAGAGGCTCAGGCCGGCCTCCTCCAGCAGGCCCTGGAGCATGCCGAGGATCAGCTCCCCGTGACGGCGCGGCGCCCACTCCAGACGCTGGGTGATGGCGCCGTCCACGAGCAGGGCCGCGGAGCAGGCCTCACCGGACGTATCGAGACCGAGCAGTTTCATGGAGTCAGCGGGACCGAGCCGAGTGTGGCCGCCACTCTCCACGCTCCCGGTTCCAGTGTCCAGTGATGGCTATCCACTTCATTGACCCGTTTCCGGTATCCCTTAGGCAGCTCTGCGCTATATTTCCGCATCTTCGCAGGGTTGCACCTACCACGCCCCCGACCAGACGAGTCCAGAACGGGAGACGACCATGACCGATTATGTTCGCTGGCTCCAGGACCTCGGCATGGAGGACGTGCCGGTGGTCGGCGGCAAGAACGCCTCCCTGGGCGAAATGATCCGCAACCTGGAGGGTGTCGGGGTGCGGGTGCCCGGGGGCTTCGCGACCACCGCCGATGCCTACCGGGAGTTCCTTGCCCAGGGCGGGCTGGATGAGCGCATCCAGGCGGTGTTGGATGAGCTGGACGTGGAGGACGTGGCCGCACTGACCGAGGCCGGACCCCGGATCCGCGGCTGGATCCTGGAGCAACCCTTCCCCACCGCCCTGGAAGTCGCCATCGACGCGGCCTATGAGCGGCTGAGCGCCGATGCCAACGTGGGGGCAGGCACCGAGGTGTCCTGGGCGGTGCGCTCCTCCGCCACCGCCGAGGATCTGCCGGATGCCTCCTTCGCCGGGCAGCAGGAGACCTTCCTCAACGTCCATGGACTCCACCACATCAAGCACCGGATCAGGGAGGTCTTCGCCTCACTCTTCAACGACCGGGCCATCGCCTACCGGGTGCACCAGGGGTTCGCGCACCGCCATGTGGCCCTCTCCGCCGGCGTCCAGCGCATGGTGCGCAGCGACCGCGCCGCCTCCGGGGTCATGTTCACCCTGGACACCGAATCCGGCTTCCGCGACGCGGTCTTCATCACCTCCAGTTACGGCCTGGGTGAGATGGTGGTCCAGGGCGCGGTGAACCCCGACGAGTTCTATGTCCATAAGCCGACCCTGGCCGCCGGGCGCCCGGCCATCCTACGCCGCACCCTGGGTCAAAAGGCGATCCGCATGGTCTATGCACCCGAGGGCTCGACCAATCCGGTGGTGACGGAGGAGGTCCCGGAGGCCGAGCGCATCCGCTTCAGCCTGACGGATTCGGAGGTGACCGATCTAGCCCGCCAAGCGGTGCTGATCGAGCAGCACTATGGCCGGCCGATGGACATCGAGTGGGCCAAGGACGGGCTGGACGGCCAGATCTATGTCGTCCAGGCGCGCCCGGAGACGGTGCAGAGCCGTTCGGGCCAGGTCATCGAGCGCTATGTCCTGAAAAGCCGTTCGGAGGTCCTGACCAGCGGGCGTAGCATCGGCCACCGTATCGGCTCGGGGGCCGCCAAGGTCATCGTATCCGCCGCCGACATGCACCGGGTGGAGCCCGGCGATGTGCTGGTCACCGACATGACCGACCCCGATTGGGAGCCGGTGATGAAGCGCGCCGCCGCCATCGTCACCAACCGGGGGGGCCGCACCTGCCACGCGGCCATCATCGCCCGGGAGCTCGGCGTCCCGGCGGTGGTGGGCTGCAACGACGCCACCGACCGCATCCACGACGGCCGGCCGGTGACCGTGAGCTGCGCCGAGGGTGACACGGGCTTCATCTACGACGGCCTACTGCCCTTCGACCACAGGGTCGTCGAGCTTACGGCCATGCCGGATATTCCGGTCAAGATCATGATGAATGTGGGCAACCCGGAGCGGGCCTTCGCCTTCGCCGCCACCCCCAATCGGGGCATTGGGCTCGCCCGGCTGGAGTTCATCATCAGCAACTCCATCGGCATACACCCCAAGGCGCTCCTGGAGTACGACAGTCTGCCCGCCGATCTCAAGGCCGAGATTGCCCCGCGCATCGCCGCCTACGCGAGTCCCCGGGAGTTCTATGTGGCCAAGCTGACCGAGGGGGTCAGCACCTTGGTGGCGGCCTTTGCCCCCAATCCGGTGATCGTGCGGATGTCGGACTTCAAGTCCAACGAATACGCGAACCTGATCGGCGGGCCCCGCTTCGAGCCCCAGGAGGAGAACCCCATGATCGGGTTCCGGGGGGCCGGTCGCTATGTCTCCGAAAGCTTCAAGCCCTGCTTCGAGCTGGAGTGCGAGGCGATTAAGCGGGTGCGCAATGACATGGGTTTGACCAACCTCGAGGTCATGATCCCCTTCGTGCGCACCCTGGGACAGGCCAAGGCCGTGGTGGATGCGCTGGCCGAGCAGGGGCTGCGCCGGGGCGATAACGGGCTGCGCCTCATCATGATGTGCGAGATCCCCTCCAACGCCGTTCTGGCGCAGGAGTTCCTCGAGCACTTCGATGGTTTCTCCATCGGCTCCAACGACATGACCCAGCTCACCCTGGGCCTGGACCGCGACTCGAGCCTGGTGGCCGCGGACTTCGACGAGCGGGATCCAGCCGTCAAGCGGATGCTTTCCATGGCCATCGCGGCCTGCCGGGCCCAGGGCAAATATGTCGGGATCTGCGGTCAGGGCCCGTCGGACCACAAGGACCTGGCGGATTGGCTGCTGCGGGAGGGGATCGGCAGCATGTCGCTGAACCCGGACACCGTGATCGACACCTGGATCTATCTCGCGGAGCAGGCCAAGACCCTCTGAGGCGAGCGGGGCCTGGGCTCAGAGGTTGTGAAAAATCTACTGCGCGCCCCGATCGCGGCGTCGCGTGCTCGTTCGCTCCTCGCCTATCTACCTGATATGTCTCGTCGCTCACTGCGCGGCTCCTTGCGCTCGGGCTGCTCGCGACGATTTTTTCACAACCTCTCAGGACCCACCGGGCGGAGCCTGTAAGGGGAGCAGTATCGCCTTTGCTCAGTATCGCCTGTACTCAATGGAGCGACGTCTCCCCGAAGTTGAATTCCAGGGTCTCCTCGGGGAACTGAATCAGGTTGCCCTGGATGTAGTCCACGCCGCTGGACCAGACACGTCCGATCATCTCCGGCTCCTCGATCCCGGAGGCGATGACCCGCGCCCCCAGCTCATGCAGCCCTTCCACCATGGACCTAAGCCCCCTCAGAGTCCCCTGGGAGGCCAGCTCCCGGGCCAGCTTGACACAGACGACGCGGCGCCGGCGGATCAGCCGCAGGAGGTCCTTGCTGTCGGTAATGCCGGTGAGACAGATCTCGATCCCGAGTCGCGTGAGCTCCGGAAAGAGTTGGCGGGCCTGGGCCTCGTGCGCGAGGATCCCCTGGGCGCTGAACTCGAGCACGGGGCGCTGGCGGACCAGGTCGAGCCGCAGGATCTCATCGCGCACCCAGTTGAGCCAGTTGGGCGTCGCCAGGCTCTCCGGGGTCTGATGGATGAGGAAGCGGGTGGGACGGCCCGCGTCGCGTTCCTGACGCAGGACCCGCAGCGCGCCCGAGAGCACCCAACGATCCAGGGCCGGCAGCAGACCCAGGCGCTGGGCCACCGGCAGAAAGGTCAGGGGCGGAATGATGGCGCCCTCCGGGGTTCGCAGCCGCAGCAGAACCTCATAGCGCTGATCGGAGAGCTTTCGCAGGGGCAAGATGGGCTGGTAGACGAGCCGGAAGCCCTCGCCCGCCAGGGCACGTCGCAGCAGGGGCGCGATCGCCCTATCCACCCCCCCCGAGGCGGCATCCCTCTCCCCCAGGGCAGGGATATCGTCCCCCGGACACTCGTGAATGACGACACGGGCGCCCCCGGCCACCCGGGCTCGGGCGCACGCGGACTGGGCCCGGGAGACCAGGGTCTGGGCATCGTCCGCCGCCGGGAGGAAGGACCCCACCCCCACGCCGACCGTTCGCAGAGCCGGATGTGATCGGGCCTCCACTGGCGACCTGGCCAGGGCGCGGAGGATCCGATCCGCGAGCTCCGCCACCTCCGTGTCGTCACGGCGACTCACCCAGAGTGCCAACCCCTGGTCGCTCAACCAGGCGGCGCGGTCCCCCGGCTCCATCAGTCGGCCCAGCAGGCTCACCAGGTCGCGCTGATATCCGATGACCTCCCCGGGCGGCGCACCGGCCGGCGACCCAGAGTCTCCAGGGCGCCCTGGGGCCGAGACGTCTAGGACGGGCTCCAAGTAGAGAATGGCCTGGCCCGATCCGGGCATGGGCCCATCCACCACGGCCTTGTCGAGCCGCTGAAGGAAATGGGTGCCGGTCAGGACCAATCCCCCCCCGGGTGCGTCCAGGGCGCTGGGGCCGGCCTCGAGTCCACCGGCCCCCGAGAGCCGAGCGCGGACGGTGGCGACCAGGTGCTCCGGCGCCACGGGCCTGACCAGGTAGTCGTCGCCGCCGATCTGCCGCCCCTCCAGGCCCTGGGAGTACGGCAGATCGCCCGACAGAAAGACGATCGGCAGGTCCTGGCACCCGGGACAGTCCCGGATGCGACTGTCCAGGGGCCCTTCCCCTGCCGTCTCCATGTCCAGATCCAGGATCGCGAGGTGAGGGCGCAGACGTGCCACCGCGGCCCGGATCCGACCCGGGTCCGAGACCAGATCGGTCCGGATCCCGGCACCCCGCAGCAGATGGGCGTGGAAGGCGTCTTGGATGGGCGAGTCCCCGATGAGGAGCACCCGAGCGGTCTCGGGCAGAGGGCGCTGGAGAAGCCCCCTGAGGGTCTCCGTCAGGCGCCCCGCGTCGAAGGGGGGCTGCAGCACACACTGGTCCCCGTCCTGTGCGGACTGCCCACCGTCCCCCAGACAGAAGAGCAGGGGGCGTACCCCCGACTCCGCCTGGACCCGGTCGAGCAATTCGTCAGGTGTCCGCCCGGGCGTCAGGCACCCCGCCTCCAGGATCAGGACCCGGGGCGGCTCCAGGGATGCGGCGAGCACCAGGCCGGCCAGGGTACGGCAGCCACGGAGCGACACCCCAAGTCCCGCGGCACTGGCCCGCAACAGGTCCAAGAGTGCCGGGTCCGTCCCCAGGTAGAGTAAGGGGTTGACGCCCTGACCCGGCGATTCAAGCATGACAGGCAAAGTTCCAGACAAATCGGCACCCTGCGCTGGACAATCCATGAATCTTCGAAGCCTCGCAAACGGATGATAGAGTCCCGCCCCGGCGGACGCCATTCCAGTGAGGCCCGAGCATCTGCCCCTGCGGCGGCTCGCTGGCCGATCGGCACCGCTGCATCGTCCGAGGATCCGCGGCGAGCCCACGGCCGCGCGTCACGGAAGCCGTGCCGACAACCCGCTATAGCTGCTATACTGTCAACCTCGCTAGACGTTCGATAGAGTCTCGTGACATTGACAGTTTCTCCGCCCCGAGTCCCGTTTTGCGTCACCCGCTCGGTCGCCCGAGGGGGTAAGCCCCACGCCGTGGTGATCGGGAGTGGCTTCGGCGGACTTGCCGCGGCGGTTCGCCTCGGCGCCCGGGGCTTCCGGGTCACGGTGCTGGAGCGTTTGGACGCCCCGGGGGGACGCGCCTATGTCCACCACCGGGACGGCTTCACCTTCGACGCCGGCCCCACCATCGTCACGGCCCCCTTCCTGCTGGAGGAGCTCTGGGGCCTCTGTGGTCGTCGCTTCGGCGAGGAGGTGGAGCTACGGCTGATGGATCCCTTCTACCGGATCCGCTTCGACGACGGGGAGCACTTCGACTACAGCGGCGATCCGGAGGCCATCCGGGCCGAGATCCGCCGCCTCGCACCGGAGGACCTGGCGGGCTATGAGCGCTTCATGGCCAAGAGCGAGGCCATCTTCCGGGTCGGCTTCGAGCAGCTCGGCCATGTCTCCTTCGACAACCTATGGTCCATGGCACGGATCGTCCCCGCCATGGCCCGGCTCCAAAGCCAACGGAGCGTCTACGCCATGGTGTCCTCCTATGTCAGGGACCCGCGGCTGCGCACCATCCTCTCCTTCCATCCCCTGCTGATCGGGGGCAACCCCTTCACCGTGACATCCATCTATGCCCTCATCTCCTTCCTCGAGCGGCGTTGGGGAGTGCACTCCGCGATGGGAGGGACCGGCACCCTGGTCAATGGGCTGGTGAGCCTGATCGAGGGTCAGGGCAACCAGATCCGCTACCAGGCGGAGGTCGCGGAGATTCAGGTGCGGGATCACCAGGCCCGGGGGGTGCGCCTGGCCGACGGAGAGGAGATCCCGGCGGATCTGGTGGTCTCAAACGCCGACGCCGCCTGGACCTACCGCCACCTCCTGCCAGGGATCCGGCGCCGGCGCTGGACCGATCGGCGGATCGACCGGGCGCGCTACTCCAACGGCCTCTTCGTGTGGTACTTCGGGACGCGCCGCACCTATCCGGATGTGCTCCACCATACGATCCTGATGGGACCCCGCTATCGGGAGCTGCTGGCGGACATCTTCCATCGCAAGGTCCTGGCCCGGGACTTCAGTCTCTACCTGCACCGCCCCACCGCCACGGACCCCTCCCTGGCGCCCCCGGGGTGCGACACCTTCTACGCCCTGTCCCCGGTGCCCCATCTGGACAGCGGGACCGACTGGCAGACCCAAGCCGAGCCTTATCGGGCCGCCATCTCCGCCTACCTGGAGTCGAGCCTGCTTCCCGGGCTCGAGTCCAGCCTGGCCACCTCCCTGGTGACCACACCCCTGGATTTTCGAGACCGCCTGCTGTCCTACAAGGGGGCCGGATTCAGCCTGGAGCCGGTACTCTGGCAAAGTGCCTGGTTCCGACCCCATAACCGCAGCGAGGAGGTCCGCCACCTCTATCTGGTGGGGGCCGGAACCCATCCCGGTGCCGGACTCCCCGGGGTCTTGTCGTCCGCCCGCGTACTCGATTCGGTGGTCCCCGATGCCTCGACCTTCGTTTGACCTGGAATATGGGAGCCCGGCGGACCTCGCCGCCGGCCGGGCCCTACTGCGGGGCGGGTCCCGCTCCTTCTACGCCGCTTCCTTCCTCCTGCCGCGCCGGGTCCGGGAGCCCGCCACCGCCCTCTATGCCTTCTGCCGTCTGGCGGACGACGCCGTGGACCTGGCGGATCACCCGGGGGCTGCCCTCTCGGACCTGAGTGGGCGCCTGGACGGGGTCTATGCCGGCCGGCCCCAAGGGAACCCGGCGGATCGTGCCCTCGCCGACGTGGTCAGGGCGTTTGCCATCCCGCGTGCGCTGCTGGAGGCCCTGATCGAGGGCTTCGCCTGGGACGCCGAGGGGCGCCGCTACGAAGACCTCTCGGCCCTCTACGGCTACTGCGCCCGGGTGGCCGGCACCGTGGGGGCCATGATGGCGCTCCTGATGGGTGTGCGTGACCCGCGCTTGGTGGCCCGGGCCTGCGACCTCGGGGTGGCCATGCAGCTCTCCAACATTGCCCGAGACGTCGGCGAAGATGCGGCCCTGGGCCGTCTCTACCTACCCCGGGATTGGATGCGCAACGCGGGCATGGACCCGGATGCCTGGTTGGCCTACCCCACCTGGAGCCCCGCCCTGGGCGGGATCCTGGAGCGACTTCTGGAGGCCGCGGACAGGCTCTACGCGCGCGCCGACCTGGGCATCGCCGGCCTGCCCTTGACCTGCCGGCCCGGAATCTCCGCCGCCCGCCGGCTCTACTCGGAGATCGGACAGGAGGTGCGCCGGCGCGGTCTGGACTCCGTCAGCCAGAGGGCCGTCGTCTCACCGGCCCGCAAGCTCGCCCTCTTGGCCCCCATCCTCGGCTCCACCCTAAGGGCCCCGACTCGACAGCCCGTCGCACCCCTCGAGGAGACGCGCTTCCTGGTGGAGTCCATCGGCCACCAGCCACGGGCGCGGCGCCCGGTGGCGCCGCGTGTCGAGAACCGGTTGGTCTGGGTCCTCGATCTCTTCGAGCGTCTCGAGCGCCAGGACCGCAGCCGCCGCTGCCCGGGGATTGCCCGTCGAACCGAGATCTCCCCGCAACTGGCCGGCCTTTCGACCCCCGCGGTCTCCATGGAGTGACCAGGTCTCAATGGACTCCAGCCTGCTGGTCCTCGCCGAGCTCCTGCTGATCGTCGGCCTGGTCTTCCTGTTCGGCCTGGCACAGCTCAGGTCCCTGCGGCGGGACAAGAAGGCCCGCAAGCCCAAGGATCCTGCGCCACCGCGGGACGACGGGCAGGGGTGATCTCCTGCGCCCCGACCCACGAGCCCAACGGCCAAAGTATCCAAGCCCCTGAGACCCTGACCCCATGCTCGCCCCCCTCGACCTCCTGCAGCAGCTTCAGGCCCGACTGGACGAGACCCTAGGGTCCCTCCCCTGGGACACCGGGGAGGGAATGGCGTCTCTCGCCCTCGCACTGCCCAGCGCACCCGTCCTGCCCCCAGAGCTTGCGGGACCTCGCTTCGGCCTGATCCACGGCCGTCGGGGGGAGCTGCGGGCCGGCTATGGGATCGCCG
Source organism: Chromatiaceae bacterium (assembly GCA_041753195.1). Lineage (GTDB taxonomy): Bacteria > Pseudomonadota > Gammaproteobacteria > Chromatiales > Chromatiaceae > Thiodictyon. The sequence goes on along the minus strand of JBGSUY010000601.1, from coordinate 722 downwards.
CCCAATGGCAGGCGGCGGGCCCCAACCGCCTGCTGGAGCTCGGGAACGCGGCACGCGCCCTGTCGCCGCTGTGGCACCAGGTTGATCCGGACGAGACCGGGTTCCACGGGTTCGCCCTCATGGGGTTCGCGGCGGATCCCGACCCCCCCGCGTCCTCAGCAAGAGACACCGGCCAGGGGGATGAGCTGCCCAATGCCCTGCTCTGGGTCCCGGAGCTGGCCCTCTGGCGCCTGCAGGACCAGGCCGCCGTCGTCCTCAGCACCCGACTGCCGGCATCCAAGTCGGTGCTTCGCAGGCGCTGGATGGGCTGGCTCGCTCGCCTGGCGGCGACCCTGACCGAGCCCCTACCGGAGCCCCTGACACCAGGCCCCCTCCAGCACCTGGGCAGCCTGCCGGGGCTGCGGGACTGGCAGGGGCTCGTGGATTCGACCCTGGGAAAGATTGAGGGGGGGGCCATCGAAAAGGCGGTGCTCAGCCGACAGGTCGGGCTCCGGGGCTTGCGCTCCTTCGACCTCCGACGCCTACAGGGGGTCCTGACCTGGCTCTTCCCCTCCTGTCAGGTGGTGCGGATCGCCCAGGGGGACACCAACTTCGTCGCCGCTACCCCAGAGCGTCTGCTGCGCGTTCGGGGCCATCGCGTGGAGGTGGATGCCATCGCCGGCACCGCCGCCCGCTCCGCGAGCTCCGCCCAGGATGCGGCCCTGACCGGCTGCCTGATCCGC
>JBGSUY010000600.1:0-6182 GCA_041753195.1 Chromatiaceae bacterium | reverse complement strand
GGCACCGCCCGGGGCCGCCTGGGCGGTGCGGGCGGAGCACCCGACGTTGGGCACCTATCACCTCTACGGCCGGCGGGAGGCCGAGCTCCTCTTCACCGAGAACGAGTCGAACCGGGAGCGCCTCTGGGGCCAGCCCAATCCCAGCCCCTACGTGAAGGATGCCTTCCACCGCTACCTGATCGATGGCGACACGACGGCCGTGAACCCCGCCCGGTCCGGCACCAAGCTCTCGGCCTGCCACCGGCTCCAGGTGGCACCGGGGGAGACGGTGATGGCCGGGCTGGTGCTCTCCCGGGAGCCGCTCTCCGACCCCTTCGCCCGCTGGGAGGCACTCTTTGCGCTGCGCCAATCCGAGGCCACGGTCTTTTACGATGAGCTGCTCCCCCAGGCCACGGCGGAGGATCACCGCATCCTGCGCCAGGCCCTCGCGGGGCTGGTGTGGAGCCAGCAGTTCTACTGGTACGAGGTCGCCCGCTGGCTCGATGGGGACGGGCACCCACCCCCCGAGTCCCGCAAGGCGGGGCGCAACCGCCAGTGGCGCCACTTCAGGCTCAAGTCCGTGATTGCCATGCCGGACAAGTGGGAGTACCCCTGGTTCGCCGCCTGGGATCTGGCCCTGCAGGCGGCCGGTCTGGGCCTGCTGGACCCGGAGCTGGCCAAGCAACAGGTGGAGCTGCTGCTCGATGCCGATGCCCTACACCCGAGCGGCCAGATCCCGGCCTACGAGTGGGATCTGGGCGACGCCAACCCCCCCCTGCACGCGGCCGCCGCCCTCAAAGTCTACCGCGCCGAGCGGGTACAGACGGGGCGGGAGGACCGGGGCTTCCTGAAGCGCGTCCTCCACAAGCTCCTGCTCCAGCTCGGGTGGTGGATCAACCGCAAGGACCGGGAGGGCCAAAACCTGTTCGAGGGTGGCTTCCTGGGGCTCGACAACATCTCCCCCTTCAACCGCTCCGAGCCCCTGCCCCCGGGATTCAGCCTCAAACAGGCCGATGCCACGGGCTGGATGGCCCTGTTCGCCCTCGACCTCACGCTCATCGCCCTGGAGCTCACGGTGGAGGACCCGGACTACGAGCCCATCGCCATCCAGTGTTATCTGCAGTTCCTGCAGATTGCCGCCGGCATCGCCGGGCGAGGGGATGCTCGCCTGTCACTCTGGGACGAGACCGACGGCTTCTATGAGGACTTGCTGATGGGCCCCAACGGAGAGCGCCGGCGCATCGGCGTGATCTCCTGGGTGGGCCTGGTGCCGCTGTTCGCCTGCGAGGTGCTGGACCAGCGCCTGCTCAAGGCCGCCCCGCGCTTCGCCGCCCGGCTCTCGGAGCACGGCGGCGGGGGCTTCGACGGTCACGTGGTCTGCGCCTGTCCGGAGCACGAGAACGAGCGCGGCGAGCACCTGCTCTCCCTGGTGGACCCGGATCGCCTAGGCCGCATCCTGCGTCGGGTGCTGGACGAGTCGGAGTTGCTCTCTGCCTACGGAGTGCGCAGCCTCTCGAAGATCCACGCCAGCCGGCAGGACCTGGGTGAGTTCCCTGGACTCGGCAGGCTGCACATCGACTATCAGCCGGGGGAGGCGGCCACCGGGCTCTTCGGCGGCAACTCCAACTGGCGGGGCCCGGTGTGGCTTCCCACCAACTATCTGCTCATCCAGGCCCTGGAGCGCTATCACCGTTACCTGGGGGAAAGCTTCAGGGTCCCGGCGCCCTGCCTGGACGGGCGCCTCATCACCCTGCGCGAGGCCGCGACCCTGATCGCCGAGCGTCTGGTGGACCTCTTCCGGCGGGGTCCCGATGGACTCATCCCCGCCTACGGGCCAGACTCACCCCTGCAGCACGACCCCCACTGGCAGGACCTACACCTCTATCACGAGTATTTTCACGGCGAGACCGGCCAGGGGCTGGGGGCCTCCCACCAGACCGGCTGGACGGCGCTGATCGCCAACCTGGTGTTCCGCCACTATCGCCAGGACATCCCAGAGTATTGGAAGGCCAATCGCGGCACGCGGGCGTGATCCCTTCCCCGAGCTGAACCACCCCTCACAGGAGATCCATCATGAAGAGACGCCTCGCCATCGCCCTGCTTGTACTCGCCTCTTTGGTTGCAACCGCGGCCGAGCCGGGGCCCTCAGGACTCGTGACCCGCGAAAGCCCCTACCCGGTCCCGGAGACGGTTGGGAAGATCGAGAGCGCACTCGGTGCGAAGGGTGTCAAGGTCTTCGCCCGTATCGACCACAGTGGCGAGGCAAAGGCCGCGGGGCTTGAGCTTCGGCCCACCGAGGTCCTGATCTTCGGAAACCCTAAGGCGGGCACGCCGCTGATGCAGGCGGCCCCAACCATCGCCATCGACCTGCCGCTCAAGGTCCTGGTGTGGCAGGACGAACAGGGTCAGGTGCACGTGGCCTGGAACAGCCCGGCGTACCTCACCCAGCGCCATGGGCTCGACCCCGAGGCCGGCAAGCCCCTGTCCGCCATTGGGGGGCTGATCGAGTCCGCCATCCAATAGGGCCAAGGCCCCGAGCCAAGGCGCGGGCGCGGCCGGGGACGGAGCGGTGAAACCTGCGGGACCGCTCGGGTCGCACCGGAACCAGGACCCCTGATCCCATGGAAATCTGATCCCTTGGATATCGACCAGGCCCGCACCTTCCTCGCCATCGCCGCCCATGGCAGCTTCCTCGCGGCGGCCGAGCGGCTGCATGTCACCCAATCGACGGTGAGCGCCCGCATCCGCAACCTGGAGTCGGACCTCGGCACGCGGCTCTTCGTGCGCAATCGGGGCGGGGCAAGCCTGACGCCGGCGGGTCAGCGCTTCCTGCAGCACGCCAAGACCCTGGTCCTGACCGTGGAGCAGGCCCGCCACGACTTGGGGCTGCCGAGCCGTTATCGGGCGAGCTTGCGCGTCGGCGCCCGCATTGCCCTGTGGGAGGGCTTCCTGCCCCGCTGGGTCGGTTGGCTGCGGCACAGGGCCCCGGACCTGTCCCTCCGCGCCGAGATCGGGTTCGAGGAGGACCTGATGGGCCGCATGATCGAGGGCACCCTGGACATCGCCCTCATGTACACCCCCACCCAGGCCCCGGGGCTCATCGTGGAGCCCCTGTTCGACGAGACCCTGGTGATGGTGAGCTCGAGCCCCGAGACCCGCTGGCCGGACGAGGACTACATCTACGTGGAGTGGGGGCCCGGGTTCTACGCCCGGCACCGGGAGGGCTATCCAGACCTGGAGCGCCCGCCCCAGGTGGCCAACATCGGCTGGCTGGCGGTCCGGTTGATCCTGGCCAACGGCGGGTCCTGCTATCTGCCCCTGCGTATGGCACGACCGCTGATCCAGGCCGGCCGCCTCTTCCAGGTGGCCCAGTCCCCGGAGTTTGCGCTCCCCGCCTACATGGTCTTTCCCCGTCGAACCGAGAGCGAGGTCATCGCGATCGCGGTCGCGGGTCTGCGCGAGCTGGCCCTGGGCGAGCTAGCGCACGCGGACGCGGCCGGCAGCTAACCTCGCTACTCACTGCTCGCTACTTCGCTCAATGCTCCCCCTTGGTCCGCAGCAAACCGGCGAGGCGGTTGCCCTGCTTCTGGGGTCCGCCCCGGGGGAAGAGGCGGTGCAGATAGGGGCTGTTGCCCTTGTCGGGTCCCCAGACCCGGCGGAAGTGCTTGATCATGTCCCGCACGCTGGCCTGGCGGCCATGCTGGGCGAAGTGCTCCCGCAGATAGCGAACGACCTCCCACTGCTCGGCACCCAGCGCGAGACCCTCGGCGCGCGCCTGGGCAAGGACGAACCCCTCGGACCAATCGCCGGGGTCCACCAGGTACCCCTCCCCATCGGTCAGGACGGTCCGGCCGTCGACCTCCAGCCTGCGGGTGATCATACCGGGATAGGCATTGCTTCCCGACGGGAAGGTCCCCGGCGTGCCCGCCGAATCGTTCGCCGCCTGGGTGATAGACCAGAGATCCACCCGAATCTCCCCATCCAGCCGCCCCTGATAACGCTCCACGCCAGACACCAGCACCTTGCCGCTCCCCGGCGGCAGGTCGAACCGGGCCACCCCACCGCGGTCGGTGAGGACCGGATCCGTGTCGCGACCCTCCGCATCCAGGTGCAGCACCACCGGCGTGCGCTTGAGCGGCTCCTCGTTCACCTTCATGACGACTTTCACAGCGATCATCTTGCCCTCCACTCGCTCTGACCCCTGGGTCCACCGGCGGCGCGGCTCTGCGATCGACCGGCGGCGAGACCCGACATTCCTCCAGTGTATGGGCGGGACATAATGCGCAACAAACGATATTTAATAGGGATTGATATCGGAGATACCGATAGTTGAGCCGTCGATCCTCGCCCTTCTTTCAGGACTGCCGCGGCGTTATGCTGAGCGGCGGCCCGGTACAGGAGGCGGCCAGCCGCCTTAGACGCGTCCCCGCGGCGCGGGGCGACCCGTCCGCCGACCCCGCTCAACCCGAGTCAACCCACCATCTGGCGACTTGGTTTGGATTGGCCTCGACACGTCATCCGCGATGCAGCCAGCACACTGGGAGGAGCCATGCGACCGAAGAGTCCAACCGCCAGCGGCGACGCCGGGGATCGGCAAGCGCTCCGCGCGGACTACGCCCGCGTCCGCCGCTTTACCGAGCACCTGTGCGAGCCCCTGGAGATCGAGGACTACGGCCTGCAGGTGGCGGTGGAGGCGAGCCCGCCCCGCTGGCACCTGGCCCACGTCTCCTGGTTCTTCGAGACCTTCCTGCTCGGCCCCTACCTGCCCGGCTACCGGGTCTTCCACGCGGGCTTCGCCTATCTCTTCAACAGCTACTACGAGCAGACCGGCAGCGGGTTCTGGCCCCGGGCCGAGCGTGGGCTCCTGTCCCGCCCCACGGTGGCGGAGGTCTACGACTACCGCCGTCACGTGGATCGGGGGATGGGCGATCTCATCGCGGACTGCGGCCCGGCGGATTGGCCCACCGTCCGCGCCCGTCTCCTGATCGGGCTGAACCATGAGCAGCAGCACCAGGAGCTGCTCCTCACCGACATCAAGCGCAACCTGGCCCACAACCCCCTGCGCCCCGCCTACCGCGCCGATCTACCTAAGGATCCCCCCTCCCCGCCGGGACCGGTCGGCTTTGTCTCCTTCGATGGCGGCCTGGTGGAGATCGGCGCCGGACCTGAGGGCTTCGCCTGGGACAACGAGCGGCCCAGTCACCGGGTCTCTCTCGCGCCCTTTGCGCTGGCGGATCGACTGGTGACCAACGGGGACTTTCTCGCCTTCATGGAGGATGGCGGCTACGACAACCCGGCCCTGTGGCTCTCGGACGGCTGGGCCGCGGTGCACGCCCGGGGCTGGCGCTCGCCACTCTACTGGGAGCCATCCGATGCCGGCTGGCAGGTCATGACCCTGGGCGGGATGCGACCGCTGAACACGGCGGAGCCGGTCTGTCATCTCAGCTATTACGAGGCCGAGGCCTTCGCCACCTGGACGGAGGCGCGCCTGCCGACCGAGGCGGAGTGGGAGCACGCCGCGGCCACCCTGCCTGTCCAGGGCCGCTTCGTGGAGGAGGGCTGGCTGCACCCGCGCCCCGCACCCGAGGCGCATGACGGCCTGCGGCAGATGTTCGGCGATGTCTGGGAATGGACCGGCGCCGCCTATCTCCCCTACCCCGGCTACCGGGCGCCGCCCGGGGCGCTGGGCGAATACAACGGTAAGTTTATGTGCAATCAGATGGTCCTGCGGGGCGGCTCCTGCGCCACCTCGGCCGACCACATCCGCGCGACCTACCGCAACTTCTTCTATCCAAGCGAGCGCTGGCAGTTCGTGGGGCTGCGCGTTGCACGGGATCTGCGATGATAGACGCCAATCACTTCCTTAACGTCGTGCAATCGGCGTCACGATGAAGGCGAGCTTCTCCGACAGGTCGCGGATTTCCCGGTCCCTTGCCCCGCTGATGCGAACCCTGAAGCCACAGCGCGGCGCAGTTTTCAAACGCTTGGCCGCACGCGGAGGCCAGCGCTGATGGCTGTGAGTCCGCCGGAATCCGATGCTGGCTACCGGCTGTGGGAGATGGTGTCGCCGGCGGATTACAAGCGGCCGAGCGGCCCCGACCAGCACCTGGTGCGTCGCAAGTGGGCGGCCCTGAGGCGCCTGCTTCGGCGGCGGGAGGAGGAGCCCCAGTCGCCGGTGAAGGCGGAGGCGGACCTTCGGGCCC
>JBGSUY010000599.1:0-3307 GCA_041753195.1 Chromatiaceae bacterium | reverse complement strand
CGACCTGGGGCTCTCGGTGATGGCGGCGGCGGGGGGTGTCGCGGGCGTCGCAGCCGGGGGCTTCTACGCCTGGATGGCCGAAAGCGGCGGTCGCCCCCTGGCGGAGGCCCTCACCGGGCTCCTGGCGGGTCTGATCGCCGGCGGCACCCTGGCGGCGGTAGATACATTCACCGACCATCAGGCCGGGATGCTCGTCTTGGCCGCGGGGGTGGTGGCCCTGGTGGGCACCCTGTTCCAGGTGTCGGATCGCTGGATCGTGGACCACCTGGCCGCGCTGCTCCCCGGGAGCCTGTCCGCGGCCCTGGTGGCGGGAGTCATCGCGACCCTGGTGGCGTCGAGTATCTGGGTCTTGAACGGGACGACCGCATTCGCCCTGGGGGGCGCCGCTCAGGACGCCCTGGGCCAGGTGCGCCATGAGATCGGGCCAGGGTTTGTCGGTGGACTCCTCGGTGGGGCCGTGACCGGACTGATCCTCGAGTTGGTGGGCTTCCACCTGGAGGACCACACCTGAAGCCCGCTTCCTGGAATGGCATCCGCCGGCCCCCGTTTCCCTGAGCCTAGTCACGAGTAGACGCCATGATCGAGACCCTCTTCTGCATCGCTATCGGCATCCTCATCGGCTGGAACCTGCCCCAGCCCTCCTGGGCCAAGGACCTGCAAGACAAGGCGGTGGAATTCATCCGCAACCTGACGCGGCGTTCCGGCTGAACCCGCGGACGTGGACGACTACCGGGCCTTGATTGCGGCTTACAGGCGGGGTCGCTAGCATCGTACGCAATCAGTGGCGTCGAGTGCATCCATGGGCCGAAGCGGGTCCGCGGTTTGCCTTAGCAATGTGGCCGGCCCACCCAGAGTCTGGCCGGTCCAACCCCATCCTGACCCCTGGGAACGTCTTTCAAGACGGTCGACTTGGGTCCCTCATAGCCGCACTGGAGGTCGATCCATGACCGACGCCTCGCCTTCCCCCTTGCAGCCCCGTGCCGTCCAGGCACGGGCACCGGCCACCCTGATCCTAGAGGGCAATCAGTTCGAGCTCCCCGTCGTCGAGGGCAGCGAGGGCGAACGGGCCATCGACATCCGCACCTTGCGGGACCGCACTGGGCACATCACCCTGGACCCAGGCTACGGCAATACCGGGAGCTGCGAGAGCGCCATTACCTATATCGACGGGGAGCAGGGCATCCTGCGCTACCGCGGCATCCCCATCGAGCAGTTCGCGGACAGCCCCACCTTCATCGAAGTGGCCTGGCTGCTGATCTGCGGAACCCTGCCCAACCAGACCGAGTACGACGCCTTCTCGGCGGACCTCACCCGCTTCGCCAACCTCGACGAAGGGATGAAGCACCAGTTCGAGGGCTTCCCCCGCACCGCCCCACCCATGGCCATCCTCTCGGCCATGATCAATGCCTTGTCCTGCTTCCACCCGGAGCTCCACGAGCTGGAGGACGCCACCCAGTTCCGCCATGCGGCGGCGCGGCTCATCAGTAAGATCCGCACCATCGCCGCCTACGCCTTCCGCCACTCCCGGGGCCTGCCCTACATCTACCCGGACCCGGCCCTGCGTTATGTGCCGAACTTCCTGCACATGATGTTCTCCCAGCCCTACAAGCAGTACATCTGCCCCGATCTGGTGCGCAAGGCACTCAATCTGATCCTGATCCTCCATGCCGACCACGAGCAGAACTGCTCCACCTCCACGGTGCGCATGGTGGGCTCCAGCGGGGCCAACCTGTTTGCCTCCTGCGCCGCCGGGGTCTGCGCCCTCTGGGGGCCCCTGCACGGGGGGGCCAACGTCGAGGTCCTGAGCATGCTGGAGCAGATCCACAAGGGCAATCTGACCCCAGAGGATTACGTCAAGCTCGCCAAGGCCAAGGATAGCAAGGTGCGGCTCATGGGCTTCGGCCACCGGGTCTACAAGAGCTTCGACCCCCGGGCCCAGATGTTGGCCAAGGTCGCCGAGGGCCTGTTACCCCAGCTGTGCGGCAAGGACCCGCTGCTGGAGATCGCCCGGCGTCTGGAGGAGATCGCACTCTCGGACCCCTACTTCATCGAGCGCAAGCTCTATCCCAACGTGGACTTCTATAGCGGCATCATCCTGCGGGCCATCGGCATCCCCACCAATATGTTCACGGTGATCTTCGCCATCGGCCGGCTGCCCGGCTGGATCGCCCAATGGTGGGAGCAGAACCAGGCCCCCGGGGGCCGTATCGCCCGACCGCGCCAGGTGTATGCGGGCAATACACTAAACCCCTATGTCCCCATGGACCAGCGGGGCTGAGGGATGAGCGCGCAGCCGGACACCCAGGCCGTCAAGGACTACCTGCTGGATCTGCAGGACCGCATCTGCGCGGCCCTGGAGGCGGCCGACGGGGTCGCACGCTTCCGGGAGGACGCCTGGGAGCGGCCCGGTGGTGGCGGCGGCCGCACCCGGGTCCTGGCGAACGGGGGTCTCTTCGAGCAGGGGGGGATCAACTTCTCCCACGTCTTCGGCGAGCGCCTGCCCCCCTCGGCGAGCGCCGGGCGCCCGGAGCTCGCGGGCCGCGGCTTCCAGGCCATGGGCGTCTCCCTGGTGGTGCATCCGGAGAATCCCTATGTGCCCACCTCCCATATGAACGTGCGGTTCTTCATCGCCGAGCGCGATGGGGCGGAGCCGGTCTGGTGGTTCGGCGGGGGGTTCGACCTCACCCCCTACTACGGATTCGACGAGGACGCCGTCCACTGGCACCGCACCGCCCTTGCGGCCTGCGCCCCCTTCGGCGAGGAGGCCTATCCCCGCTACAAGCAGTGGTGCGACGAATACTTCTTTCTGAAGCACCGCGCCGAGCCCCGAGGGATCGGCGGGCTCTTTTTCGATGACCTCAACGCCGGCGGATTCGAGCGCAGCTTCGCCCTGATGCGCTCGGTCGGCGACCACTTCCTGCCCGCCTATCTGCCCATCGCCGAACGCCGCCGGGGTGAGTCCTTTGGTGAGCGGGAGCGCGCCTTCCAGAAATATCGCCGGGGGCGCTATGTCGAGTTCAACCTGGTCTACGATCGCGGGACCCTGTTCGGGCTCCAGTCGGGGGGGCGAACCGAGTCCATCCTGATGTCCTTGCCCCCGGAAGTGAGCTGGCGCTACGACTGGCACCCGGACCCCGGGAGCCCCGAGGCCCGACTCTATGAGCGCTACCTCAAGCCCAGGGATTGGCTGGCCGAGGGCGGGACGCGGGCCTAGGCCTACCGCGGCGCGGTCCCGAGGCTGCGGAAGAAGTCCAGATGGGCCTGGGCCGCAGGCAGGAGGCCGTAGGGCTCGGCGGCGGCCATCAGG
>JBGSUY010000598.1:0-3214 GCA_041753195.1 Chromatiaceae bacterium | reverse complement strand
GTGCCCCCGGGGCAGGTGCGCCGGGCGGTGATGCTGAGCGGGGATCTGCGGCGGGTCACCGCCATCGCCCTGGCCGAGGGGACCCCTGGACTCGCCTCCATCGGGCTCACCCTGTTCCGCCCCGTCCAACCCATGCTCGCCGAGCCCGCCGAGGGGCTGGGGGAAGCCCTGGGCCGACTCGACAGGCCCTTCCTGGAGTTCAAGCTGGACGGAGCCCGGATCCAGGTCCACAAATCGGGAGAGGAGGTGCGGATCTACAGCCGCCAGGGCAACGAGGTGACCGCCGCCCTGCCGGAGATCCGGGAGCTTGTCTCTCCCCTGCTGGAGCGGGACCTGGTGCTCGACGGAGAGGTGCTGGCCCTCGGGCCGGAGGGGCGGCCCCTGCCCTTCCAGGTGACCATGCGCCGCTTCGGACGGCGCCTGGAGGTAGACCGGCTGCGTCAAGCGCTCCCACTCACCCCCTTCTTCTTCGACTGCCTGCAGCGGGACGGCTCGCTCCTGATTGATGCCCCGGCCCGGGAGCGCTTCATGGCCCTCGGGGAGGCCCTGCCGCCCCCTTGCCTGATACCACGCCTCGAGCCCAAGGACAGGGCAGAGGCGAACGCCTTTCTCGCCCGCGCCCTGGCGGAGGGACACGAGGGGCTCATGGCCAAGGCCTCCGAGAGCCCCTACCAGGCGGGCGGGCGGGGCGCCAACTGGCTCAAGATCAAGGCGGCCCATACCCTGGACCTGGTGGTGCTGGCCGCCGAGTGGGGCAGCGGGCGCCGCTCCCCCTGGCTCAGCAACCTGCACCTGGGGGCGCGGGACGCCTCAGGCGGGTTCGTGATGCTGGGCAAGACCTTCAAGGGCCTCACGGATGCCCTGCTCGCCTGGCAGACCGAGCGGCTGCTCGCCCTGGCCATCGAGCCCGGGAACCCGAGGCGGGATCCCGTGGTGCGGGTTCGCCCGGAGCTGGTGGTGGAGATCGCCTTCAATGAGCTCCAGGAGAGCCCCCGCTATCCGGGTGGACTGGCCCTGCGATTTGCCCGGGTCAAATGCTATCGCCCCGACAAGGGCCCCGCCGAGGCGGACGACATCGCGAGTGTCCGCGCCCTGTTCGCCCGCCAGGTCGCCTACGCCGGGCGAGCAACGCCCATGTAAAGACACTTGGCCGCAAATGAACGCCAATGGACGCAAACCAGGAAGACCATCTTGGCTGGCGATGCGCACAATCAAAAGGCAGACTCAACGCCCTGATCATTCGCGTTTATTCGCGTTCATTCGCGGCTAAATCCCATTCCGCCTCAAAGACATGCAAAGCCCCGTCTGTCGCCGCCTGGTACTCGTCCTTGGGGACCAACTGGACCGGAACGGACCGGCCCTCGCTGGTCTGGACGCGGGACAGGATTGGGTGTGGATGTGCGAGGCCCGGGCCGAGGCCACCCAGGTGCCCTCCCACAAGGCGCGTACCGCGCTCTTCCTCTCCGGGATGCGCCACTTCCGGGACCGGCTCCTGGCGGGGGGTATCCCGGTGCGCTATCGGGCCCTGGACAGGGAGTCCGATCCAAGCCTCGGGGCCGGCCTTGGCGCGGAGCTCAAGGCCCTGAGGCCACGGCGCGTCATCCTGACCCAACCCGGAGAGCACCGGGTGCTCGCCGAGCTGAAGGGGGTCTGCGAGGCCGCGGGGACTCACCTGGAGGTTCGCGAGGATACCCATTTCCTCTGCTCGACCGGCGACTTCGCGGCCTGGGCGGGGCGCCGATCGACCCTGGTCCTGGAGCACTTCTACCGCCACCTGCGGCGGAGGGAGTCCGTGCTCATGGATGGGGACGAGCCCCTGGGCGGCCGCTGGAACCGGGATACCGAGAACCGCAAACCCCTGGGGCGTCGGGGGCCGGGACTGGTGCCGAGCCCCCTCGCATCCCCCCCGGACCAGACCACCCGGGCGGTGATGGACCTGGTGGAGGTTCAGTTCCCCCGGGCGCCGGGGCGGCTGGACTGCTTCGACTGGCCGGTGACCCCCGAGCAGGCCCAAGGGGCGCTCGCGGACTTCATCGACCACCGGCTGCCATGCTTCGGCCCCTACCAGGACGCCATGTGGACGGGCCAGCCCTACCTCTACCACGCGCGCATCTCCACCGCGCTCAACCTCAGGCTCCTGGACCCGCGGCGGCCAATCGCGGTGGCGGTGGAGGCCCTGCAATCGGGCCGGGCGCCCCTCAACTCGGTCGAAGGCTTCGTGCGCCAGATCCTGGGCTGGCGGGAGTACGTTCGGGGGGTCTATTGGCGGGAGGGACCGGGGTATCTGGAGCGCAACGCCCTCGACGCCCACCAGCCCCTGCCCGCCTTCTACTGGACCGGCGAGACCGACTACGCGTGCCTGCGGGCGGTCATCGGCCAGGTCCTTGAGACCGGCTATGCCCACCACATCCAACGCCTGATGATTACCGGGCTCTTCGCCCTCCTGCTCGGAGTGGAGCCGAGACAGATCCACGCCTGGTACCTGGGGATGTTCGTGGATGCCGTGGAATGGGTGGAGGCCCCCAACACCCTGGGGATGAGCCAATACGCGGACGGCGGGTTGCTGACGTCCAAGCCCTACGCGGCGAGCGGGGCCTATATCAACCGGATGAGCAACTATTGCGCCGGCTGCCGGTTCGACCCGGGGGAAGCCCTGGGTGAGCGGGCTTGTCCCTTCACCACCCTCTACTGGGACTTCCTGGCCCGCCACCGGGTGCGCTTCTCCAGCCACCCGCGCACGGCGCTGCAGTGGCGAAACCTGGAGCGCCTGGAGCCGGAGCGCCTCAAGGTCATCCGGCAGGCGGCCGAGGCGCTCCGCCGGAGTCTTGCCTGAGTTGAGTGCAGGACAGATGAGCACGTATCGGAGGCCCCCATGCATGCGGACGTGATCGTCATCGGCGCCGGTCTCTCGGGACTCGCCTGCGCCCTGACCCTCAGGGACAGGGGCCTGGAGCCCCTGGTGATCGAGGCCGCCGACCGGGCCGGCGGGCGGATTCGCACGGATCATCGGGACGGCTTCCTGCTGGACCGGGGCTTCCAGGTCCTCCAGACCTGGTACCCGGAGGTCCGGCGCTTTCTCGACTATGGGCGGCTCGATCTGCGCCCCTTCTATCCAGGCGCCCTGGTGCGCGCCGGCGGGCGCCTCCACCTGGTGAGCGACATCTGGCGCCGACCCCTGCGGCTCCCGGAGATGCTCACCTCCCGCATCGGCACC